>ONQI01000106.1 GCA_900319915.1 uncultured Campylobacter sp. | reverse complement strand
CGCCGCTCACCCGATGGCGGGCACAGAAAACTCGGGTCCAAAAGCGGCGTTTAAAGAGCTTTTAAAGGGCGCGGTCGTCGTGATTTGCGATGATAAAGGCGCGGGTGAAGTGCACGTAAAACGCGCGGTCGAGTTGCTCTCGGGCGCGGGATTAAGGATAATTTTTATGAACGCGGCGAGCCACGATCACCACGTGGGCATTATTTCGCATCTTCCGCACGCAATCAGCTTTAGTCTCGTAAACGCGACCCTTAAAGAAGAAGACGCGAGGCATATTTTCTTGCTCGCCGGAGGAAGTTTTGGGGGTATGGCGCGTATCGCTAAATCAAGTCCCGAAATGTGGGTAGATATTTTCAAACAAAACAAAAGCAATCTGCTTTCTGCAATGCAGTCGTTCAAAGACGAATTCGCGCTTTGTGAAAAAATGGTGCGCGAGGAGAAGTGGGATGAACTTAAAGAATGGATGAGAACCGCGCGACAAATCAGAGATATTTTATAAAAATTGCGCTAAAATAACGGGTTAATTCAAATTTGGAGTGTTTATGAAGTTAAAAGGTCTAGTATTTATCGGTTTTGTTTTGCTTGTGATTTTGGGCGTTTTTGGGATTTTGAATTCTTCGGCGTTTGAGAAAAATCCGCCAAGCGTCTCCTTGCCTGAAAAAATCTATTGGAATATGAAAAATCCAATCTCGGTCGTAGTCGGAGACGATACGGGCATTAAGTCGGTAAAAATCAGCCTTCAAGACGGCGCGAAAGTGCAAAATCTAGCCTTCCAAGAGTTCAAAGATCGTCCGAAAGAATTTTCGATGAATCTTGAATTTCCAAAAAGTAAAGCATTTCGCGATAAAAGCGAATTTACCGTGATTTTGGAAGTCACGGACGCCAGCAAAGCAAATTTCTTTACCGGCAATACAAAAAAAGTCGTTTCCAAAATCATCATCGACACTCGTCGTCCTGAAGTCGTCATCCTAAATCAATCCTACAAAATCGCCAAAGGCGGCAGCGCGGCGGTGGTTTTTAGAGCCAAAGACGATAGCTTAAAAGAGGTCTATATCGAAACAAATTTTGGAAAACGCTTTATCGCCACGCCTTTTTACAAAGAAGATTACTACGCCGCGCTTGTGGCGTGGCCTAGCAAAGAAGAAAACTTTTCCGCCGACGTGGTCGCTGTCGATATGGCGGGGAACGTGAATAAATCGCGTATTCGCTATTATTTGCAAGACCGCAAATATCGCGTCTCCAAAATCGCTCTTACCGACAAATTCTTAGACGGAAAAATCACGGATTTGGCGGAAAAATACGCCGACGACCCGGCAAATATGGAAAAACTTGCCAAATTCAAATTTGTAAACGAGACTCTACGTTTAGGCAACGAGGATAAAATTGGTAAAATCACCTCGCGAGTGCCTGAAAAACAAATCTCCGATTTCAAAGTAAGCCCCTTCTATCCGCTCAAAAACGGCGCGGCCGTGGCTAGTTTCGGCGATCACCGCTACTACACCTACGAGGGCGCGGAGGCTAGCGAGAGCTATCATATGGGCTTAGACCTTGCAAGCGTGGCTGGTGCGGATATCGTGACCAGCAACCCCGCGGTAGTCGTATTTAACGAAGAAAACGGTATTTATGGATTAAATCTCATTCTTTACCACGGATTTGGGCTATATTCGCTCTATGGACACTGTTCAAATTTGAATGTAAACGTCGGCGATCAACTTCCCACCGGCACGGTCGTAGGCACGACGGGCACGACGGGGCTAGCCTTGGGAGATCACTTGCACTTTGGTATTTTGGTTCAAGGCATAGAAGTCAGACCCGAAGAGTGGATGGATACCAAATGGATGAAAGACAACGTCTATGAAGTGCTCGAGGGCTCCAAAAAGGCCATCGACTCTAGAAAATGATTCAAATTTGAAAAGGTGCGAAAATGAAGCAAACGACGATAGCAAAAAGAGTAGAGGGCGTGGGCATAGGCCTTCATAAGGGTCTTCCTATCAAAATCGCTCTCGAACCACTGGAAGCCGATAGCGGTATAATCTTTTTTCGCTCGGACCTTGGGACTAGCTTTCGCGCCGAGCCCAAAAACGTCGTCAATACCCAAATGGCGACCGTCGTGGGCAACGAAAAGGGCTATGTTTCGACTATAGAACACCTTATGAGCGCGATTAGCGGATACGGCATAGACAATCTCCGCATAGTTCTCGACGCCAACGAAGTGCCAGTGATGGACGGCAGCTCGATTAGCTTTTGTATGATGCTAGACGAGGCCGGTATCAAACAGCTCGACGCGGATAAAAAAATCCTTGTCATCAAAAAAGAAGTCATCGTGCGCGAGGGCGACAAATACGTCTGCGTGCGCCCTAGCAAAAATCCTAAATTCGACTACACAATCAAATTTGAAAACCCGATTATCGGCGAACAAAGTTATACTTTTGAGTTCAGCAAAAAAAATTACGTCGAAAAAATCGCGCGAGCTAGAACTTTTGGCTTTTTAAAAGACGTGCAAAAACTAAACTCCATGGGGCTTGCTTTGGGCGGTAGCCTCGATAACGCCGTGGTCATCGACGATACGCGCATTTTAAATCCAGAAGGTTTGCGCTTCGAAGACGAGTTCGTGCGACACAAAATCCTAGACGCGATCGGCGATCTAAGCCTACTTGGCACCAAGATGATAGGCGACTACGAGGCGTTCGCCGGTAGCCACGATCTAAACCATAAACTAACGCTCGAAATCCTCTCAAGCGCCGAAAATTACGAGCTCGTAACGCTGGGCGAAAAAGAAGCCGCCGAGCTAGAAGAGGCGTTCGCATAAAAAGAGAGATTTTGGTAGCGTCCCTCGCGAGTCCGCTTCTTGTGGGCGTTTACGAGGACGGCGTCTTAGTGCGCGAGATTAGTAGCGAGGAGCACGCTAGCGAAGGGCTTGTGCATATTTTGCGCACTTTCAAATTTGAAATAGACGGGATAATATACGCAAACGGTCCGGGAAGTTTCATGGGGCTAAAAGTCGCTTATGTGATTTTACGCACTTTTTGCCTAGCTAAAAATATCAAATTTGAAGCCGTGAGCGGATTTGAGCTCAACGGCGGTGCGCCCATTCGCGCTAATAAGGCGTTTTGCTTTGTCAGGGGTGAGAATGGTGAAGTGAGACTTGCCAAAGCGCAAGCAGGAGAGTTTAGATTGCCGCCTACGCTTTCAAATTTGAATAAAAGCGAAGACGTTTTGCCAAATTACGTCATAGGCGCGGTTTAGGAGAGATAATGAAAATTTTTGCACCCGCTACGAGCGCGAACCTTGGACCCGGATTTGATTGCCTAGGTCTTGCTATCAAACTATACAACGAAGTTGAGATTAAGCCTGCGAGCTTTACCTCTGTGAGTATTAACGGGTATGGCAGCGACCGCGCCGCACTGAAAAAAAATAACGCTTTTATCGGCATTTTTGACGAGATTTTAGGCGAGCTTGGCGCCGCCGGCGGGAGGTATCGCTTCGAGTTTGTCAACAATATCCCGTTCTCGCGCGGGCTTGGTAGCTCGAGCTCGGTAATTGTGGGCGCGATAGCCTCCGCTTATGAAATCGCGGGCTTTAAAATTTCGCGTGAAGCAATCCTTAACAAAGCCTTAAAATACGAAACCCACCCCGACAATATTTCGCCCGTCGTTTGGGGCGGCTTTACCGCAAATATCGTCGCCGGAGGCGAAGTTTTCACTAAAAAAGCGCGTCTTAGCGAAGACCTTCGCGCCGTTGTCGTGATTCCAGATAGCGCGATTAGCACCAAGCAATCTAGGGGCAAACTCCCTAAAAACTACACTATGAGCGAAACCGTAAACAACGTCTCGCACGCCTCTTTTCTCACGGCTTGCTTTCTTATGGGAGATTACGATAGTTTGCGCCTTGCCTGCGTGGATAAAATGCACGAAGAGCGCCGCATGAGCGCGCTCCCGGAGCTTTTTGAAGTGCGCAAAATCGCCTACGAAAACGGCGCGCTGATGAGCTCGCTCTCCGGTAGCGGCTCGACGTTTTTCAACCTTGTCTACAAGGACGTCGCCTCACGTCTAAAAGCCGCTTTGCAAGTCGCGTTCCCGAAATTCCGCGTAGAGATTTTCGAACTCGACAACGACGGATTTTTCATCACGCAAAGCAAAAAATAAAGATTTTTAAGATATAATATGCGTAAATTTCACAAACCTATACGAATGTGCGTCGTCTGCAGGGGCAGATTTTTTCAATCAGATTTGTATAAACTAGCCGCAAATAGCGGTATAATCGCACCCGCTCCAAAAGACGTTCGGGCGTTTTACGTCTGCGCCGAGTGTGCCAAAAAAGACGAAAAGACGCTGAAAAAATCACTATCAAGGTTTGGCAAGATAGAATCTAAGGAGATATTTATAAATGGCTGACACCGTAAGAATTCACGAAATCGCGAAAGAACTCGGCCGCGATAACAAAGAAGTGCTAGAAAAAGCCCTTGAAATTGGCTTTAAAGTCAAAACCGTCTCTAGCGCGCTTAGCGTCGAGGATGCGGGCAAACTCTACGAGTATATCATGAACGGCACAAAGCCGGAGCCAAAAGCAGAAAAGAAAAGCGCCAAAAAACCCGCCGCCAAAAAAGACGATGAGAAAAAAACCACGCCTAAAAAAGATGATAAAAAGCTCACGGCTAAAGCCGCGCTCAAAAAGGAAGTTGAGCCAAAAGTCGCGCCCAAAAAGAGCGAGCCAAAAGAGAGCGCAAAAGAAGATAATTCAAATTTGAAAGTGGCAGACGAGGTTTCAAATTTAAATAAAACGGCGGCGCAGTCCACAGAAAACGCGCCTAAAATCCAAGCGCAAGAAGAAAAGTTAGAAGAGCAAAAAGAAACTTTAGCTTCCGCAAGTCTTGCTAAACGTCGCGGTTTGGTCATTGTCAAAAAGAAAAAAGAAGAACCAGTTCAAACTTCTCGCCAAGGCGTGCAAATATCGACTAGAGAGAGTATGAGCGGATTTGCAAATAAAAACATCGAAGCAATGTTTAGCGCGGGCGGCGAAGGCGTGAATACTAAGAAGAAAAAAGACAAAAAACCCGCCCTTGCCACCAAAAAAGAAAGTTCCGCGCGTATCGATTTGCTTGGAGGTTTTGGTAGCGATATCGTGATTGACGACGAAGACGTAGTGGTGCTCCCCGACCTTACCGTCAAACCTATTGAGGTCGAGCGCCAAAGCACGATGAAAAAGCAACAGCCGGTATTTAAAGGCACGCAAAACCAAGGCTTTGATTTTAGCGGCGGCATTTCGCGCGGTGGGCGCAAAAAGCATAAAAAAGCCGTCAAAAACCGCGAGGACGAAGAAGTAACAAGCATAGAAATTCCAAAAGAAATTCGCCTTTACGAGTTCGCCGACAAGATTCACAGGAGTTCGGGCGAAGTTATCGGCAAACTTTTCGCGCTTGGTAAAATGACTACTAAAAACGATTTTCTCGATGAAGACGAGCTTGAGATTTTGGGCGCGGAGTTTGGTGTAGAAGTCGTTGTAGTCGATAACGAGCAAGATTTTGACGTAGAGAAAAACTATGAAGTTGACGCCGAGAGTGATCTTGTAACCCGCGCGCCTGTGGTTACCATCATGGGACACGTAGATCATGGTAAAACTAGTTTGCTTGATTATATCCGCAATTCTCGCGTTACTGCTGGTGAAGCGGGCGGTATCACTCAACACGTGGGCGCGTATATGGTAGAAAAAAACGGTCGAAACATTACCTTTATCGATACTCCCGGTCACGAAGCCTTCACGGCTATGCGCGCTCGCGGCGCTAGTGTGACGGATGTCGTTATTATCGTAGTCGCGGCAGACGACGGCGTGAAACCTCAAACCAAAGAAGCAATAAATCACGCTAAAGCCGCAAATGTGCCTATTATCATAGCGATTAACAAAATGGACAAGCCTAGCGCGAATCCCGATATGGTAAAAAGCGGGCTTGCCGAGCTCGATATCCTCACGGTCGACTGGGGCGGCAAATACGAGTGTGTGCCGATTTCTGCTAAAACGGGAATGGGCGTGGAAGACTTACTAGAAATCGTCCTTCTCCAAGCCGATTTGCTTGATCTAAAAGCTAATCCGAAACGCGCGGCTAAAGCTACTATTATCGAAAGCTCGCTCCAAAAAGGTCGCGGTCCGGTTGCCACGGTAATCGTGCAAAACGGTACGCTCAAAGTAGGCGACACCATAGTCGCGGGCGTAGCTTACGGCAAGGTTCGCGCACTTACCGACGACAAAGGCAATCCGCTCAAATCAATAGGCCCAGGCGAGTGCGGCGTTATTATCGGCCTTAGCGAAGTGCCGGACGCGGGAGAGACGCTCATCAGCGTCGCTAGCGACAAAGAAGCTCGCGATTACGCGCAAAAGAAACACGAATATTTGCGTCAAAAAGAGCTCAGCAAATCGACCAAGGTTACTATCGACGAGCTTAGTGAAAAAATTGCCGAGGGTGAGCTCAAAACCTTGCCCGTTATCGTCAAAGCCGACGTTCAAGGCTCTCTCGAAGCTATCAAAGCAAGCCTTGAAAAACTTCGCAACGACGAAATCAAAGTTGATATTATCCACTCGGGCGTGGGCGGTATCAGCCAAAACGACGTGGGTCTTGCGAGCGCGAGTGAAAACTGCGTAATTTTAGGCTTCAACGTGCGTCCTACGGGCGAAGTAAAAGAGCGCGCCAAAGAACGTGGCGTAGAAATCAAAACCTACAACGTCATTTACAATCTCCTAGACGACGTCAAGGCTTTGCTAAGCGGTCTGATGAGTCCGATTATCAGCGAAGAAGATCTCGGACAAGCCGTCATTAAACAAGTCATCAACGTGCCAAAAATCGGTCAAATCGCCGGTTGTATGGTCACGGACGGTAGCATCGTGCGCGGCGCGAAAATCCGCGTAATTCGCGACGGCGTGGTCGTATTCGAGGGTAACGTCAGCTCGCTCAAACGCTTCAAAGACGACGTCAAAGAAGTAGCCAAAGGCTATGAATGTGGTGTGGGCATCGAGGGCTACAACGATATGCGCGAAGGCGATTATATCGAGAGTTACAAACAAGTCGAGAGTCAAGCCGAACTATGAACCAAGCAGAACTTCGCCGCCTCCGCACCCAAAGTGTGCTAAAAGAGCTCATCCCCCAAGCCCTCGGGACGCTCGAGGACTCGTATTTGCGCGGGCTTTGCGTCACGGACGTGGAGTGCAAAAAGGGTCGCTACGACGCGTTCGTGAGCCTAGATAAGATGATGCTTGACGAGCGCGAGCAAGAATACGTCCTAAACCACCTAAAACGCGTTGCCGGGCATATCGCGGATTTTTGTGCGGAGGCCGAGGGTTGGTACCGCGCGCCAGCGCTGCATTTCAAATTTGACGACGGATTAGAATACCAAAACCGCATGGACGACCTATTTGATAAGGTCGCCGAAGAACTAGAAAAGGGCAAAAAATGAGCGAAATCAATCTTGCGGAGCTAGTCGCACAGTGCGGCGTGAACTTTTATGACGCGGAGGCCGCGAACGAAAACGGTCGCTCGATTTGGCGCGTGTATATTACCAAAAATGGCGGGGTAAGCGTGGACGATTGCGAGGCGGTGAGTAAGTTGCTTTCGCCTATTTACGACGTTATGCCGCCTCTTGGGGGCGAGTGGATTTTGGAGGTTTCTAGCCCGGGGATGGAGCGCAAGCTTTCTAAGCTCGATCACTTCGCCAAAAGCGTTGGGGAGAGCGCCAAAGTTACTCTCTCTGACGAGCAAAAGTCGACTTTTATCGCCAAAATCGTAGGCGTTGAGGGTGAAAAAATCAAATTTGAAAACGAAGAGGGCGAGCGAGAAATCTCGTTTGGCGACATTAAAAAAGCGCGGACTTACGTCGAGTGGTAGTTCAAATTTGAAACGCTTAAATTTAAAAGGAAGGCTATGAAAAATCTTATTTTTATTCTCATTGCGGGCGCGATTTTTTGGGGTTGTAGCGGCGAGCCGCGCCATAGCGTGCTGGGTTTGCCTAGCTACCAAGCCGCGGGTAATTACAAAACTAAAAAGAGCGTTTATATAGCTAGCGTCGAGGATAAGCGCAAAAATAAAGCCGTTTCGGCGACCATTACTGACAAAAAGGGCACCGTAAGCGAGTATATCATGCTTAGTGGCGACGTGGCGCAGTGGTTTGAGAACGCGCTCACTAGCGAGCTCAAAAAGAGCGGCGCGACCGTCAAGAGTCCTTCTGATATCAGCGTCGAGGTCGAAATAAACGAGCTTCGCGCTAATCTCAGCGGCTACACGGGCGAAAATCTTAAAGGCGAGTGCGCAATCACGCTTCGCATTTACCGTGGCGATGAAATCATCACCAAAAAATTAGCCGGTCCGCAAAGTAAATTTGCGCCGATACACACTACCGGGGCATTCGAGACGCTTTTCAAAGACTTAATGAGCGACATGGTTAAACGCGCCGCCAAGGCGATTTTGAGCGAATAATGCGCTGCGCGCAGTGCGGCAAGCTCTCTTTTAGACTGATTTGCGACGACTGCGCGCGAAACCTGAGCGAGTTTGAAGCCGGGACTCGCGAGCTCGCGGACGGCTTCAAGATTTATTATTTTTACAAATATTCTTCCATCAAAAAATTAATCTTTTCAAAACACCATATGCATGGCGGCTTTGTTTTCCAAGCGTTAGCCAAGATTAGTTTCGCGGCGTGGGCGAGGGAGCAAGATTTTGGCGGGGAGTACGTGCTCGCCGTGCCGCTCGACGACCACGTGCGGGGAGGTTATTCGCATACGGCTATTTTGGCGCGCGCCTTACGCTCGAACGTCATAAAACCGATTTTTGGGGCTTTGCGCGCCAAAAACCATGTCAAATACGCGGGTAAGACGCTGAAATTTCGCCAAACTCATCCGCGTGGCTTTGCCCTTTCAAAACCCCTATCCGCACCCGTCATTCTCGTAGACGACGTGGTGACGACGGGTACGAGTATGCTGGAAGCTAAAAAAGCAGTGGAAAAAGCGGGCGGGAGCGTTCTTTTTGGCTTAGTTCTCGCCGACGCCAAAGAAGACTTGTAAAAAGCGGCTCGCACTTTTGCGCTATTTCGCGCGGGACTTGCCAAAATTAGCTCGATGGATTAATTACCTCGTTCTATCTTTGCTCGTTTTGGCTTCGCGGCGCGCAAAGTAGCTGAAAAATCGCTTCGCCTTATCGACTCTCGTTCAAATTTGAATTACTCGATGATGAATTCTTCGACTCTGATTTCCCTGTAAAATCTCATACCCAACGTGTTTAGGAATGTCTCGCGTAAAAATCCGCTTCTAGCCAGTCCGCTTATTTCCTCATTTAGCCAGATTAGCAGAGAACGATTGCCTTTTTTGACGGCGGGCGCGATAACGTCGATTTTACCTAGACGCAAAATTTCCGCCGCGAATTCTTTGTGCTCTTTTGCCCACGCTAGCGCTATGACGTTGTCGGTGACCATACCATCTCCTTCGCCGTGAAGCAGCGCCTCAAAAGCATTAGGATAATCCGCAGTTTCGATGATAGTCGCTATGTTTTTGTATTTTTCGCGCAAAAAAGAAGCCGCCGTCGTACCGCTCACCGCGATAATGGTCTTGCTGCGTAAATCAGCCGCGGTAGCGATGAGCGCGTCCTTGCGGGAGATTACGCCGAGTGAGATTTTCATGTAGGGTAGGGCGAAATCCACCTCGCGCTCTCTATCGCGCGTTTGTGTGAAATCGCCTAGCATTATATCTACAAAATTCATCGCAACAGCGTCTATGCGAGCCTGTGGAGTGACGTGCACGAGTTCTAGGTTTACTCCAAGATCCAAAGCTAGACGCGCGGCGAGAGTCTTGTCAAAACTATGAAGAGTGCCGTTGGCGTCGGTAAATTCAAGTAGTGAAGATTTTTCGTCGCGAATACCGATTTTAATCACTCCGCTTTGTTTGATTTGAGATAAATTTCGCGCTTGCGCCGCCACTAGACTTGCAAATACGAGCGCAAACGCGAGAAAAACGCGAGAGAATTTCATCGTTTTCCCTTTTTAACTAATTCAAATTTGAATTATAGCACAATTTCTCGCACTCGCGCCGACATAATTTAATTCAAATTTGAAATATTATTGTATAATGGGACAAACTGAAATTTCGTCCGCGCAAGTCGGGCGCATAACTTCAGGTGGGTGCAGGGAGCGCGTGTGCTCCCGCTCGCAAAGCGCGGTTTTACCGCGCTGCGAAATCAAAAAAAGGAGCGCAAGATGGTGATTAATGACATGGGCGAGCCTCGCATCAAAATCGTCGCGATGCCGCGCGACACGAACCCCGCTGGGAATATTTTTGGCGGTTGGATAATGTCGCAAATCGATATGGCGGGCTCTGTCGCCGCTCGCGAAATCGCTCCCGTGCGCGTCGTAACGGTTTCGATGAAAGAGGTGATTTTCAAAGAACCCGTTTTCATCGGCGACACCGTGAGTTGCTATGCCAAAATCATCAATGTGGGCAACACCTCGATTACGGTAAAAGTTCAAGTCGTCGTTCAACGTCTCAATGCCGCCAACGCACTAGAATGCGTGCCCGTTACCGAAGCGACTGTGGTTTACGTGAGCGTGGATAAAGAAGGCAATAAACGCCCGATTGACGAAACGCTCAAAAGACTGCATGGTTTCTAGGACTTAGCGTATTATTCAAATTTGAAAATATTTATTCAAATTTAATTCAAATTTGAATATAATCCCGCCCACGGTGCGACGGACGGTCGCTATGATAGAGGAAAGTCCGAGCCGCTTTAAGACAGGGTTCCGTCTAACGGACGGCCGGGGCAACCCGAGGGAAAGTGCAACAGAAAGCAAACTGCCGCTTTTGCGGCGATG
>ONQI01000109.1 GCA_900319915.1 uncultured Campylobacter sp. | reverse complement strand
GCCTACCTTGCTCAACGCCTCGCTAAATTATCTTTTTGGCAGCGAAGGCAAAATAAAACTACTAGAAGAGCAAATTAAAAAATGCCTAACCGTGAGCCCTAGATTTAATTCCTCGATAGATTTCATCGAAAACCAAATCCGCAAAATTCCACGCTATAAAAAGGAATTTAGGCGAATTTATGGCAAAAGTGCAAATATAGAAAGCGTCTCAAACGCTCTTACTCACTTTATCCGCGCCTTAAAAACCCCCTCGCGTTTCGACGATTATTTGCTAGGGAATACGGACGCTCTTAGTAACCGCGAAAAGATTGGTTTTAGGCTCTTTATCCGCGAAGGTTGCGCGGCGTGCCACAACGGGATAAATCTAGGCGGTAATATGACTTACACTTTCGTTCGCGATGGAGAAGTGCTCACGCGAAAAGTCCCTACAATACGCAATATCACGCGCACCGCGCCATATTACTACGACGGACGCGTAAAGGACGTCAAAGAAGCAATAGAGGGACTTGATATCGTTTTTACCAAAACAAGGCTAAACACGAGCGAAATGGGAATGATGCTTGATTTTTTCTACGCTCTTGAAGGACAAGTACCGGAGATATTAAATGAACGCTAAACGCAAAAATATCGCACTCGCTACAATTTTGCTTGTCGCGGGGTTAATTAGTTGCTTTTTTATTTTTCGTACCTTTTTGATTAATGAAACTTCTCACGAGCTTATCTCTAATCTCACAGAAATCAAAAAACTAAATGACGAAATTAACCGCCGTTTCGACCAAGGTACGTCGCTTTCTAATTACGATGAAATTAACCACCGAATTAATCATATTGTCAGGCTCATAGAGAAAATCGAGAGCGACGGTGCCGAAACTTTCGCATTTTCTAGTGAAGGCAAATTAGCCATAGACGATTTAAAAAATACGATAACCACCAAACTAAATTTACTCGAAAACTATAAAATCATCCATGCCCAAGGCACGGATCTTATGATTTACCTCAGCGAAAATCTCGAATACGTTTCAAATTTGAAACAAGCGACTAGATTTTACACCGATATCATTCTATCTCAAATCGGCATAGACTACGACGAAAAGATATTTTCAAGCGATCTTTCTAAGGCGCTTTCTTTGATAGACGATCATTCTAGCATTGATTTTACCTATCTTTCGTCAATTTCGTCTATGGCTAAAAATAGCAAATTGCTCAGGCGCAAACAACTAGAAATCAGAACCGTGCGCGTTTACGAAAAAGCCGACCGCGTTATAGATTTGGTACACGATTATTTCGGGGTTTCCATAGGCTACGCCCTTATCGCGGACATCGCTAGCGGACTAATTTTTGTGTTATTATTTTTCAAATTTGTAATAGCGCAAAACGAAAAGGAAAAAAGCGAAGAAAGGCAGCACAGACTGGAGCAAATCGCCTACACGGTACCCGTGGCAATCGCACGCATCAGCAAGGATGGCGCCATTCGATACACCAACGCCGAATTTGAATCCAGTATAGGCAAAAATTGCGAAAAACTAAAAAACGGTAAACCGGAGTTTTTTGACGAAAATAACCGAAAATTTAATTTGATTAAAAGAGTGCGAAGAATTACCAAAACGCTCAAATTTGAAAATATCACCACTATAAACAAAGACGGCGAACTTCTTTATTTATGTATCACCGCCACGCCGGTAGTAGAGCGAGGAGAGTTTGAGGGCGTTGTTGTGGCGATGGAAGATTTCACGAGCCGCCACAATATCCAAGACAAACTAAACCGCTCCATAGCTCAAATCCGTCGCACCGCCTCGGTCGATAAAATCACCGGGCTTCCAAATAACATCGCGTTTTTTGAAAAAATTCAAAGCGCCGCTTCAAATGGGGCACGAGTGATTTATTTTAGTATCGATCAGTTTTCAAACATTCAATTTTTCTACGGCAACGACGTAGCAAACAACGTTTTAGTCGAAGTCAGCAATGCGATAAATCTATGTCTTGAAACCTATAAAATCAACGCTCAACTATATCACTTGCAAGAAGATAAGTTTTGTATATGGTACGAAGATAACCAAATAGCCAAAGACACCGAACAAATTATGCGCTATTTTGCTTCCAAAAATATTCGCATTTCAGTCGCAAACGAAAACGACATCAACACGGATCTCACGCTTACTCTTGGCATCAGCCTAAATTACGACACCGCCGGCACCGATCGATACACGCAAGCGCGTCTAAGTTGGCAAAAAGCCGCAAAAAAAGAGCGCCACTTAGAATACTACACCCAAAACGACGAGGAAGAACGCAACTACCGCAATAACCAACTCGTCTCGCGCCTGATTAGATACGCGCTCGCAGAAGATAAAATCATCGTCGAATGTCAACCGATATTTGATTTACGTGCGCCGACCGCCGAAGGCTACGCGATATTCTCTCACGAAATTTTGGTAAGGCTACTCGATGAGAACAATAATATCCACTATCCGGGCTCGTTTTTAAATGTTGCCAAACAAGCCTCGCTATACCTGGAAATCACTAAACGAGTGCTTGCCAAAACGTTCGAACTCCTCGAGACTTATCCAAATATGCGCTTTTCTACCAATCTCTCAAGCATTGATATGACGAGCGAAGCGATCAAACACGAGTTTTTGGAACGGCTAGCAGTCTGCACCCACCCACAAAATCTCACTATCGAGATTTTAGAGAGCGAAAATATCGAAAACTATGAAGAAATCCGTAAATTTATTCGTGCGGCGCAATCTCGCGGTTGCCATGTCGCCATTGACGACTTTGGCAGCGGTTATAGCAACTTCTATCGCTTGCTAGAGCTCAATATCAACTACCTAAAAATCGACGGGTCGATTATCCGCAAACTCCCAATCGATGAAAATGCTAAAAACATTGTAAAAACCATCGTAACTTTCGCTAAAACTCAAAAATACGACATCGTCGCGGAATTTGTCGCCGAAGAAAAAACTCTACAAATCGTGCAAGAAATGGATATTCGTTTCGTTCAAGGTTATTTGTTAGGCAAACCTGTCTCGCCTAGCGAACTTAAAAAAGAAGGAGAAAACAATGAGTCATGAAATTATCAATGGCGCGGTTAAATTTATGGAACAAGACTTCGTAGCGCACAAAAAATTATTTGAAGAGCTTGGGCATTACCAAGATCCGCACACGCTTTTCATCGGCTGTTCGGACTCGCGCGTGGTGCCAAGCCTAATAACAAGCACGTTTCCGGGTGAGTTATTCGTGGTGCGAAACGTCGCCAATATCGTCCCTCGCTACCACGCGAGCCAAGAATACCTCGCGACGACTTCGGCCATAGAATACGCTATATGCGCTCTAAATATCGAAAATATCGTCGTTTGTGGGCATAGTAACTGCGGCGGCTGCCACGCGATTTACGATCCAGAAAAACTCGCCAAACTTCCCGCAGTAGCAAACTGGTTAGCCCAACTCGACGACATCAAGCATGAAATCCTCGCCCACGGTATCCCCGAAGGCGAACGCGAATGGGTCACCGAGCGCGTCAATATTATCAGTTCGCTCGAAAACCTGCGCTCCTACCCGACCGTTGGAGAGCGCCTTGCGAATGAGGAACTTCGCATTTACGGCTGGCACTACGTCATTGAAACGGGCGAGGTTTTTATCTATGACGAAGAGAGCGGACACTTTAAACTCGCCAAAAAATAATTCAAATTTGAAAGGATAAAATATGAGTTTCGAGGACTACGAAAATGACTACGAAAATATGGAAGACGCGGGATTTGACGATATCGAAGAACTAGACGACGACGGATACTCGCGCGGTGGGGCGCCGCTATATGACGACGACGACTATGATTTTGGAGATGAAGAGAGCGACGAAGATAGTTATGATTACTCTGAATGAACTGCGTTTGTTCAGAGTAATCAGACTTCGCAGACGAGCAAAGCTCGTCTGCGAGCGAGGGAATAAATTTTCCCCTGTACCCCTCTAAAGTAATTGGCTCGCTAACGCGAGCGTAAATTTATTTGTTTCACTCGCAATTATTCAAATTTGAACCCTCTCAAATTTAATTCAAATTTGAATAATTTTCGCTATAATTACGCGTTATGAACATAAAAATCAACGGTAAAAATTACCAAACTTCGGTTTCAAATTTGAATGATTTGCGCGCCGAGCTAGGCTTTGAGGGCGAAGGCGTTTTGTCTATCTACAAAGGCTTTGCGGTAAGTGAAAATCTGCCCCTAAGTGACGGCGATAGCGTGGTTTTCATCCGCAAAGGCGAAGTTCCGCCGCGCGAAATCCTAGCTGAAATGATAACCTCTCGCAACACTCCCGAAGTTAGCTCCGCGCTAAAAGGAGCAAGCGTAGGCGTAGCCGGGCTTGGCGGGCTTGGCAGCGTGGTTGCCATCGCTCTTGCTAGAGTGGGCGTCGGACGGCTCGTGTTAGCGGATTTTGACGTCGTAGATCCTAGCAATCTAAACCGCCAACAGTATTTCGTGAGCGATATCGGGAAGTTCAAAACGGACGCCCTAGCAGAGCATATCTCGCGCATAAATCCTTTCGTAAGCGTGGAAACTCACACCGTCAAACTTGATGAAAACAACGTAAATAGCGTATTTGCGCCCTGCTCTATCGTGGCCGAATGCTTTGATAATCCACATGCCAAATCCATGCTTATCAATTCTCTTACTCACAAAATCATCGTCGCCGCAAGCGGAATGGCGGGTTATGGACGCAGCGAGGAAATCAAAACCACAAAGTTCGCGCGAAATCTCTACGTTTGCGGCGATCTCAAAGACGAAGCTCGCGTGGGTAACGGTCTCATGGCGCCAAGAGTTGGCGTATGCGCGGCTCATCAAGCCAACAAAATCCTAGAAATCATCATAGAAGGTGCGTAAATGGACGATTTAATCATCGCTGGACGCGCGTTTAGTTCGCGTTTTATTTTGGGTTCGGGCAAATTTGACCCCACGCTCATCACCGCTTGCGTAGAAGGCGCGGGCACGCAAATCGTCACGCTCGCCGTGCGCCGCGTCGATAGCGGGGGCGAGAATATCACCGATTTTATCCCGAGCGGCGTAACGCTACTACCAAACACCAGCGGAGCTCGCACCGCGCAGGAGGCCCTTCGCATCGCCAGATTAGCCCGCGAGTTAGGCTGCGGGGATTTTATCAAAGTCGAAGTAATAAGAGATAGCAAATACCTCTACCCCGACAACTCCGAATCCATCCGCGCGACCGAAATGCTCGTCGCCGAGGGCTTCAAGCCGCTTGTGTATATGTATCCCGAGCTCTACGCCGCTCGCGCTCTAGTCGCAGCCGGAGCGGCCGCCGTGATGCCTCTAGCCGCGCCGATCGGCTCAAATCAAGGTTTACTAAATCGCCATATGATAGAGACGCTCGTGCGCGAAATCGACGCGCCTATCATCGTGGATGCGGGACTTGGCAGACCTAGCGAGGCGTGCGCGGCGATGGAAATGGGCTGCGCGGCCGTAATGGCGAACACGGCAGTCGCCACCGCTCGCGACGTGCGCGGTATGGCAAGAGCGTTTGGCATGGCGATAAAAGCGGGCAGAGAGGCCTATTTAGCGGGGCTTGGACGCGTGAAAGAGAGCGCCGAGGCAAGTTCTCCGCTGACCGGCTTTTTAAGCGAAAATTAGTTCAAATTTGAATTGCCAGTCATTGTGAGCGTAGCGGAGCAATCTCGTCTTTAAATTACTTCAAATTTGAGTCAAACACGAGATTGCCGCGTCGCGCTTTGCGCTCATCGCAACGACGACAAACCGTCTCAAATTTGAATATCCAAATTTGAAATTTTACTCGCTTGGTAGCGTTTCAAATTTGAATTAAAAATGGAAATTATTATGACAAAACCCGATTATATGACGTATTTGCCTTATCAAGAGCAAACTGGCAGCGACGTAATGGATATAATCTTGCGCGCTCGAGAGAAGGCTGATTTTTCGCGCTTCACGGAGCGCGACGTGAGAGCCGCGCTTGCAAATAGCGAGCGGGGTTTAGAGGACTTCGCCGCCCTTCTTAGCCCCGCCGCCGCGCCTTTGCTAGAAGAGATGGCGCAAGAGGCGGCGCGCGAAAAAGAACGCCATTTTGGCAAAAATATCTATCTTTTCACGCCGCTTTATATCGCGAATTTTTGCGACAATCACTGCGTTTATTGCGGCTACAACGTCAAAAACGATATCCGTCGCGCCCGCCTTAGCGAAGCCGAAATTGAACGCGAATGCGCGAATATCGCCAAGAGCGGACTTCGCGAAATCCTTATTCTCACGGGCGAAAGCGAGACCCAGAGTCCGCTTGAATACATAGGCGCGGCGTGCAAAATCGCTAGGAAATATTTCCCAAACGTCGGAGTCGAGATTTATCCGTTAAACACCGCCGGCTACGCATTTTTACATGAGTGCGGCGCGGATTTCGTAACCGTTTTCCAAGAAACATACAATCCCGAAAAATACGCCAAACTTCACCTCGCGGGCAACAAACGCATTTTCCCGTACCGCCTAAACGCGCAAGAAAGGGCGCTTAAAGGCGGCATGCGCGGAGTGGCGTTCGCGGCGCTTTTGGGACTTGACGACTGGCGAGCCGACGCGCTTTGCGTAGGTCTTCACGCAAGAGAACTTCAGCGTCGTTACCCACACGCCGAAATCTCAATCTCGTGCCCGCGCCTACGCCCCATCGTAAATAACGGCAAAATAAATCCCCGCGACGTGGGAGAGCGCGAACTTGCTCAAATCATCTGCGCTTATAGGCTATTTTTACCTTACGCCGGCATCACGCTCAGCACGCGCGAAAACGCGACTTTCCGCGACCACGCGCTGCGTTTTGGGGTCACAAAAGTCAGCGGCGGAGTGAGCGTAGGCATAGGCGAACACGGCGCGAGAAAAAAAGAAAGCGAAGGCGACGGACAGTTC
>ONQI01000108.1 GCA_900319915.1 uncultured Campylobacter sp. | reverse complement strand
TCCGTGCGGCTTTGCTATCAAAGAAAACGTGCTAGAAAGTTACAAAGCCGCTCTCAAATGCGATCCTGTTAGCGCGTTTGGCGGCGTGGTCGCGATAAACGGCACGCTCACAAAAGAACTCGCGCTTGAAATGAAAAAAATCTTTACCGAAGTCATCATCGCCGCAAACGTCGAGGAGGGCGCGCTAGAAGCTTACGCGGACAAAAAACGCACCAAGATTTTCACTCAAGATAGCGAGCGCCTCGTTAGAGCGGGCGACAAGTGGAATTTCAAGGCCATAGACGGCGGTTTTGTCTTCCAAGACGCCGACCACGCGAGCGACTCCGAGGTCGAAAACGCGCAAAAAGTGAGCGAAAAAGCCGCGAATGAGGGCGAAATGACAGACCTAAAAATCGCGTGGAAAATCGCCGCTCTTACCAAATCAAACTGCGTGGTTTACGTCAAAGACGCGACCTTGCTCGCAATTGGCATGGGTATGACAAGTCGCGTGGACGCGGCTCGCGCGGCTGTGGCGAAAGCTCACGACCAAGGGCTCGATTTGAGGGGCGCCGCACTTGCCAGCGAGGCGTTTTTCCCATTCCGCGACAGCGTGGACGTGGCTAGCGAAGTGGGCGTCAAAAATATCGTCCAACCGGGCGGTTCTATACGCGACGACGAGGTTATCGCCGCGGCGAACGAGCATGGTATGAGTATGTATTTCACGGGCGTTCGCCACTTTCTCCACTAAGACGGCTTGCGCTTTTTGGCTATTTTCGGGGAGACTTCGCAAAAATACGCGCGTCGATGGACGAACGAGTCCTATCTAGCACGATTTTTGCTCGCAACCCCGAAACTAGCTCAAAAATAGCTTCGCTTCATTCAAATTTGAATTAGTTCTAAATTTAAAGGCGAAGTATTTTGAGACGATTTTTTGCTTCGCAACTGCGATTGGAGCGTGAGTGAATGCGCTCGCACCCATCGCTACAACGCGTTTGAGCGTTTCGCGGTGCGAGCGGGATAATAAACAAATTTTTAAACGCCCGTCGCTAGAGTTGTGCGAACGCGCGCAATCGGCTAAAAGCACTCAAAAGACAAGCCTACGACTTCTTCGCGAAATATTTTTCCGTTTCTTTTGCGACCACGCCGCTAAGAGCTATTAGCGCGATGCAGTTTGGTATCGCCATGAGTCCGTTTGTGATGTCGGCGATTTGAAAGACCTCGACCACGCTAAAATACGGTCCCGCGGCAACCGCGCAGATAAAGAGCGCGCGATAAGCCATTACCCATTTCATGCGACTGTTTGAAAGGTATTCGAGGCATTTTTCGGAGTAATAATCCCAGCCAAGAATTGTCGTAAAAGCAAAAAACGCAAGGCTTGGCATAAGCAAAAAGCTAACAATCGCGCTCGCTCCGCCAAGATTGTGCGCAAACGCCGCCGCGGTAAGATCCACGCCTTTTAGTCCTCCGTGCGAGAAGCCCGGGTCGCAAAACGCCACAACGATAGCGAGCCCCGTCATCATGCACACGACGAGAGTGTCGATGACGACTCCGCTCATTTGTACGAGTCCTTGCTCCACGGGCTCGCTGGTCCTAGCCGCCGCCGCCGCGATGGGCGCGGAGCCAAGACCCGCTTCGTTGCTAAAAATCCCTCTTGCTACGCCTTTTTGCATGGATTCTACGATTTGGGCGATAGTCCATCCGAGCGCTCCGCCCGCCGCAGCCTCGAAACCAAATGCGGATTTGACGATGAGAGCGAGCGCGTCGGGGATTTTGTCGGCGTTTATGACCAGAGTAGTTATGCCCAGAGCCACGTATACAAGAGCCATGGTGGGTACGATTTTATTAGCGACCGCGGCGATACGACTAAGACCACCTATGAGGACGAGCGCGACGCACGCGGTTACGGCCGCGCCGCTAAGAGCCGTCGCCCAAGTAACGCTCTGCCCGGCTAGCACGAAAGCGACGTGCGAGTTTGCTGGGTCAAAAAACATATTCGTAGCCGAAGTAATGCCGTTAATCTGCGTCGTCGTGCCTATGCCAAGAAGCCCCGCCGCTACGCCAAATAGTGCGAAAAGCACGGCGAGCCATTTCCATTTTTTGCCCATACCGCGCTCGATGACGTAAAAAGGTCCGCCAAGCACGTGTCCGTCGGGTTTAATCTCGCGGTATTTGATGGCCAGAGCGCACTCCGCGTATTTGGTCGCGCAGCCAAGAACGGCCGCCACACACATCCAAAATAGCGCTCCAGCGCCGCCGGCGGCGATGGCGGTGGCGACGCCCACGATATTTCCCGTGCCGATAGTCGCCGAAAGCGCGGTGCAAAGAGCGGAGAAATTGCTAAGCTCGCCGTGTCCCTCGCTTTTGGCAAAAACTTTGCGAAAAGATAGACCTAGTTTGGTAAACTGCACGCCGCGCGTCCGCCAAGTAAGAATTGCTCCGGTGCCCAAAATAAGGGCTATCGTGGGCAGTCCCCAGACCAAATCGTCAAGAGCGGCGAGTGTGTTTTGCATTTTTATCCTTAAAAATCATAGTAAAAGCGCGATTATAGCGAAAAATCCTTTTTCAAATTTGAAACTAGCCTAGATTTTGCGCTTGGGTCAAATTTGAAGTGTTTGCGCAATTCAAATTTAAGTCTTTTTTGGCTAAAATTCCGCCCGATGAACAGGATTTTATACGCTATTTTCGGAATTTTGCTACTGATCGCGGGTTCGTGGATATTTGAAAATTACGCCGAGCCCGCCAAAGTGGTCGCGGACACGGAGAGTCTAAACTTTTACGCGCAAGAAATTCGCAGGACGGAAGCCAATTTGAAATTTGTGCTAAATTCAGCTAGTGATAACTTAGCCAAAAATGGCAAATTGCCGCGTTTTGATAAGGATACGAGCGACGGAATATCTAGCTTGGGCGCGGCGAGCGTGTTGCTTTGGAGCGACGATTTTGGCGCGGAATCAAACAAAACCAAGAAAAACTGCCTCAAAATAAGATTTTATGGCGGCGACGAGCCTAGGGTGCGCGTGATGAGAGGCGCGAATCTTGAAAGCATCGTGTGTCAAGAGATTTTGAGCGACGATCGGATTTTTGAGTTTATCAGGTTGGGTGAAATCTCACTGGAAGCCGCAAAAGTGTATTTTTAATTCAAATTTGAAAGGCTGGGATGACTGAATATTCTAAGAAAATTTTTAGCGACAAGGTTCTTTTGCGAGAAAAAATGACGATATTTTTGGGCGATAATTCAAATTTGAATTGCGTCGAGGACTATGCGCGCGCGGCGGAGCTATTTTTTGCCACGGGACTAAAAAACGAGCTGAAATTTGCGCCGACGTGGTCGTGGTGGGCGTTTTTGGGCGGATTTTGGTTTTTGCTGTATCGCAAATGTTACGCTCCGGCGGTTTTATTTTTGTTTCTTTCGCTTTTACCGCTTGTAAATATACTTGTGCTCGCGGTTTGCGGGGCGTGCGGTAAATATTTTGTCGTTCGCCGTTTCGAGAGATTTTTAGACTGCGAAAGCGACGAGCTTTTGGCTGTTGGCGGCGGCAAAAACGCGTGGACGATTTTTGTATTCGCGATTTTGAGCGTTTTGACCGCGCTAATTCTCGCCTTTGGCGCGTTTAGTTTAAATTTAAACTATAATTCAAATTTGGATTTTAATTCAAATTTGAAAGCGAGCGACGAGGAGTCAAAAGCCATCTCCCAAGTCAAAAACGTCGAAATACAAGAGGATGATTTTGGCGGAGTTTTGCCTCAAATCGATCCTAGTGTGTTCGAGCGCAAAATCACTCGCAAAGATCCCGCCAAAATGAACCGCGCCGAAGCGCTCGCCGAGAGCTCGAACGATCTAAATACCGTGATTACCGAGCTTGAAGCGTATTATTTACAGCACGGTAAATTTGGCGCGAATTTTGCGGCGATGAGTTCCGTGCCGTTAGCCGAGGATAAGGAGAGCGGCGCGATTTTGCCGGTAAAAGGCAAAAAATGCGTGGAATTCAAATTTGACCGCGCCAAGGCCGCTTTGGTTATCAAAAAAGGCGCGGACGCGGGGGACGAAATTTGCGAGGAATTTTATGCTTTAAACGCGGTAAAGGCGGTCATGGGCGAGCGCGTCATGGCGGGCGCGGAGTTTCGCAAAGAATAGAGTTTTAAGCCTGTTTTGGTTATAATTATTTCAAATTTGAAAGGATAAAAATGGCACATATTTTGATTATCGGCGCGGGCGGCGTGAGCAGGGTCGCTACCGTCAAATGCGCGATGAATTCGCAAGTTTTTACTAAAATCACCTTGGCTAGCCGCACCAAAAGCAAATGCGACGAAATTGCGAAGTTTATAAAAGAACGTCTGGGCGTGATCATAGATACCGCCCAAATCGATGCCGACGATACTGCGGCGGTAGCGGCTTTGGCTAAAAAAATCGGCGCGGATTTGCTCCTAAACGTCGCGCTCCCGTATCAAGACCTCGCGCTAATGGACGCATGTTTAGAAGCCGGTATTCCATACATTGACACCGCAAACTACGAGCACCCTGATACCGCGCACTTTGAATATAAACTCCAATGGGCGAAAAATGACGCGTTCAAAGAGCGCGGAAATATGGCGCTACTTGGTAGCGGGTTTGACCCGGGCGTGACAAACGTGTATTGTGCGTACGCGGCTCAGTATCTTTTCGACGAAATTCACGAAATCGATATCCTAGACTGCAACGCGGGCGACCACGGTTACGCGTTCGCGACGAATTTCAACCCTGAAATCAATCTCCGCGAGGTCTCGGCCAAAGGTAGATATTGGCAAGAGGGCAAATGGATAGAAACAGAGCCGCTTGAAATCATGATGAAATGGGACTATCCAAAGGTTGGCGTCAAAGACAGCTATCTAATGTATCACGAGGAAATGGAAAGTCTTGTCAAAAATATCAAAGGACTTCGCAAAATCCGCTTTTTTATGACCTTTTCGCAAAGCTATCTCACTCATATGAAATGCCTAGAAAACGTGGGTATGCTCCGTATCGACGAGGTCGAACACGACGGAGTCAAAATCGTGCCTATCCAATTTCTAAAAACTCTTCTTCCGGATCCCGCTAGCCTCGGACCTCGCACGAAGGGCAAGACAAACATCGGCTGCGTCATCACCGGCGTAAAAGACGGCAAAGCTCGCAAAGTCTATATTTACAATGTTTGCGATCACGAAGAATGCTACAAAGAAACCGGCGCGCAAGCGGTCAGCTACACGACCGGAGTGCCCGCGATGATAGGCTCGATGATGGTGGCTACTGGTAAATGGAGCGGTAAGGGCGTATTTAATATGGAAGATTTCGACGCTAAACCGTTTATGGACGAGCTAAACAAACAAGGGCTCCCATGGGAAATCATCGAAATGGATCCAAACGAAACTAAAAAGGTTGATTAATGAAAAAAATTATGATTTTAGCCGGCGTTTTGGCGGCTTTTGGCATTTCAAATTTGAATGCGGGCGGCGCGGGCGCGCTTGGTACCGCGAGCGTGGAAGAAGCGAGCGCGAACGGAGCGAAACTCCGCGTGAACGGAGCCGATTATCTAGCTTTAGTTAAACCTTGCCAAGGCTGGCAAAAAGGCGATCTGGTTCAAATTTTAAGCGGTAGCGCGAACGGCAAATGTCTAACTAGCGTGATGTTAAATCTTCGCACAAAAACCAAATGTGAACTTCTTTGCGACGCAAGGTAAAATTTAGATTTTTTAGGGTATAATTTACCCCTTAATTTCAAACGAAAGGACAAAGCATGAAAAAAGATATACATCCAGAGTATGTTGAATGCACCGTTACCTGCGCTTGCGGCAACACTTTTGTGACCAAAAGCAACAAACCAGAAATCAGACTCGACATTTGCAGCGCATGCCATCCATTTTTCACCGGCAGCGAAAAAATCGTCGATAGCGCGGGTCGCGTAGATAAATTTAAGAAAAAATACAACCTTAAATAATCTTGCTCTATTTTTTGCCCACCCCGATCGGCAACCTCGGGGATATTTCAAAGAGATGCCTGGACGTCTTGAAACTTTGCGATATCATGATTTGCGAAGATACGCGGGTGAGCAAAAATCTTATTTCACTTCTTAATTCCAAATTTGAACTAAACATCGCTCCAAAAGAATTTTACGCTCTTCACACGCACAACGTGGAGGAATTTTTCTCGCGTTTCGACGCGGTCAAATTTGAAAACAAGGTTTGCGTATATGCCTCAGATGCAGGGTTTCCGTGCATTAGCGATCCGGGAGTTGATTTGGTAAGGTTTGCGCAAGAACGCGGCATTTCTTATGAAGTTTTGCCCGGAGCCAACGCCGCGCTTTTAGCCGCCGCGGCAAGCGGATTAATCGAAAAAGAATTTACCTTTTTGGGCTTTTTGCCAAACACGGGTAAAGAGCGAACTTTGGCTATCCAAAACGCGCTAAACTCGCCGTATCCCGTAATCGTCTACGAATCCCCACGCCGCGTGGAAGCTCTCGTAGCCGCCGTCGCCGAGCTCGACGCGGAGCGCGAGGTTTTTGCCATCAAAGAAGCCACGAAAAAATTTGAAACTAAGTTTCGCGGCCTTGCTAGCGAGCTAAAAACTACTTTGGCTAATTCAAATTTGAACGGCGAATGGTGCGTCGTGATAGCCGGTTCGCATGCTATGAATACCGAGAAAATCAGCGTTGCCGACGTGCTGGCGCTCGATTTGCCCCCAAAACAAAAAGCCAAACTCATCGCCAAAATCACCGGCGAAGATTCTAAAATTATATATCAAAATCTTATCAAAAAATCCTAAATAAAGCCGTTTTTTAAGCGAAATTTCGCTATCATTTTCGCGATGACTATTTATGGAAAACAATTATTTTTACATGTCCTAGAGCGTCGCCCAAACACCTTAAAAATCGTCTATTTGGCAAAAGACGTAGATAAAGGCGTGTTTGCTAAAATCGCAAAAAGCGGCGCGAAAGTCGTGAGGGTCGACGAGCGAAAAGCTCAAGCTCTAGCTCGCGGCGGCAATCATCAGGGTTTTTTGGCAGAGATTGAGGCTTTCAAATTTGAAACTTTCGCCGAGGTAAAAAAACGCGATAAAATCGCTTTTTTATATGGAGTAAGCGACGTGGGAAACGCGGGCGCGATAGTGCGTAGCGCTTACGCTCTTGGTGCGGACGCGCTTATTTGGGCGAATAAAAATCTCGCTCAAAACGAGGGAAGCGAAGTCGCGCAAAACGGCGCTGTGGCGGGACTTCTTAGAGCTAGTAGCGGCGCGGCGTTCGAGTTGCCTATTGCGCTAGTAGTAGATCCGCTCACGGCGTTAAACGAGCTAGCACAGAGTTCCCACGCGCTTTACGCAGCCGCGGCGGGCGGAGTCGAGCCCAAAGATTTCAAATTTGAAAGTCGCTTTGCTCTCGTGATGGGCGGCGAGGGGGACGGGCTTCCTCGCAAAGCTCTTGAGAAATGCGACGGTGTTTTGGGAATACGGATGCGCGAAGGTTGGGATAGTCTCAACGTGAGCGTCGCTTTTGGTATATTATTTGATAGGATTATAAATGGCTAACGAAATATTAGAATTACAAAAAAAAGATTTGTCGCAAGTCGCGGCGCGAACGCACGTAGATCGCGCTTATATCGAGTATATGATAAACAGGGATTTTGAGAAGCTTACTCGAGTAAATGCCGTAGGTTATGCCAAAATTATCTCTCGCGAAGAAGGATTAAATCTCGACGACTGGATAGAAGAATACAAAGCCTATCTTGCTGAAAACAACGTTGAAGAAAACGGCAAATTTTCAATAGCACCAAAAGTTACAAGTTACGTAGCGACCGATAAGGGTGGCAACTTTGGCTGGGTATTTTTACTTCTTGTAGCTATTGGTATTTTTATTTGGCTTTTTGGGTTCACTAAATATTTTGATGGGCTTTGGGAACTCATAAAAGACGAGAATGCTTCGCAAAGTGCAGTTGCAACGTATTCTAATGCTACTATTGTCGAAGAAACAAAAGAAAAATTAGAGGGCGATTTCCCCATTAAATTGGAAATCAGCAATGTCGAAGTAAATACCACCGAGATGAACGCAAGCCAAATCGAAGAAAATATCGCCGTGCTTACCGCCGCCATCGCGCCAAAAATAGACGAGAACGTTTCAAATTTGAACGACGAAAACGTCACGGCGCTTATGAAAGAAGTTGCCGCGATGGGTGAGAGTAACGAAAACACCGGGCTTGCGATATTTCATCCAACTAAAAATATCTGGGTGGGGCTAAAAGACGTCGACGGTAAGAACAAGCGTTCGTTTAGTCGCCGCGAGACCTTTGATTTAAATCTTAGCAAAGACATGCTTGTGCGCACCGGACACGGGCAATTCACCGTCGAGACGCCTGACCAAAACTACACCTACGACACGCGAGATCCGCAAATCTTCCTTATCAAAGGTGGCAAGATTCGCCCGCTTAAGTTCGAGGAATACGTCGAGCTAAACCAAGGCAAGAAAGAATGGTAAAATCATTATTTACGCTGCTTTTGGTAGGCGCGTTTTTTTGTTTCGCGTCGCTTGCGAGTGGGGCGAGTTTGAAAGACGATTTACAAAATTTGCTTGCGAGTGAGACCTATAATTCAAATTTGAATAAGATAAACTCGCTTTTTTCTAATGAAGCCGCGTTTCGCGATTCGCGCGGAAACATTGACTATGAGCGCGTTACCGAGGTTTTGCGCCAAAACGGGCTTTTAAATTTGAATTACAGTGGCGGCGCCAATATGACGTTAGGTTTCGAGAGCGTAGGTTCGCCGTTATTACTAATGAAGGTTGTTAGCGACGCCCTAAGTAACATGGGCTATAAATATTTTCTTACTTCAAGCATCGAAAATACGCCTCAAATGGTTAGGTGGAGCGTATTTGTGAGCTCAAGGGCGCTCGTGAGTCCGGGTGCGCTTTACAGCGAACTCCTTAAAGCAAACGCTTATATCAAAGGTATTGCGCGCGTCGGACAATTCGATTTCGCTTATGTTATCGATTTAAGTAACGCCAAGGTAAAAACACAAGAGTACGTAGAAGGCGCCATGCCAAAACGCCCCTTAGAAGCATATTTTTACGGTGTGAGCGGTGCTAACGCGGTAGAGATTAGTGCGCAAAGCGCGGACAGTTGGGTGCCTTTGGTAAAAATTTTTGATAAGAATTTAAATTTGATAAAGCAAATTAAAGAAGTTGAGAAGCGTTCAAATTTGAACGTCGAGCTTCCCTCAAACGCTGCATATATTGTAATAGACGACGCTTTTAGTCTAGAAAATATCAAGCGAGGTCTTAGCATACGCATTAATTAGGAGAAAAAATGTTTGACGAAATCCATTTCAACACAATCGAGCGCTTACCAAACTACGCTTTTGCGGAAATGAACGCGATGAAAATGGCGGCGCGTCGCGATGGTGCGGACATCATAGACTTTTCGATGGGAAATCCGGACGGTCGTACGCCTGAGCATATTATAGAAAAACTTTGCGAGAGCGCGCGTAAAGACAAAACTCACGGATATAGTGTGAGTCAGGGCATTTACAAGCTTCGCGTTGCGATTTGCAACTGGTATAAGCGCAAATATGGCGTTACGCTCGATCCCGACACCGAAGCGGTCGCTACTATGGGTAGCAAAGAAGGTTTCGTGCATTTGACTCAAGCCATCACAAATCCGGGCGACGTCGCCGTGGTGCCAGATCCAGCGTATCCTATCCACACGCAAGCTTTCATTATCGCGGGTGGAAACGTCGCGAAGATGCCGCTTGATTACAACGAAAATCTCGAACTTGACGAAAATAAATTTTTTGAAAACCTCCAAAAAACCATAGACGAAAGCATACCAAAACCAAAATACGTCGTAGTTAATTTCCCACACAATCCAACGACTGTGATTTGCTACAAATCGTTCTACGAACGTCTCGTGGAAATGGCCAAAAAAGAAAGGTTTTACGTTATTAGCGACATTGCCTACGCAGAGCTTAGCTTCGACGGCTATAAAACTCCTAGTATATTAGAGGTTGAGGGCGCCAAAGACGTCGCGGTTGAATGTTACACTCTATCTAAGTCTTACAATATGGCGGGCTGGCGCGTGGGCTTTGTTTGCGGAAACAAACGCCTA
>ONQI01000115.1 GCA_900319915.1 uncultured Campylobacter sp. | reverse complement strand
TCCGCGATATTGGAAGTTCTAGTAGAAAAAGTAGATAGGTTGATAACCTTCACTCTTTCAGGGTTGCGAAGTTTGTGATCGCTGACGCGAGACCAAAGGATTGGGTGCATCTCGGCCATATTTGCGCCCCATGCGACGATAGTGTCTGTAAGTTCGATGTCATCGAAGCAGCCAGACGGCTCATCGATACCGAAAGTTTGCATAAAGCCCATAACCGCACTTGCCATACAGTGGCGAGCGTTCGGGTCAATGTTGTTAGAGCGCATACCGCCTTTGATAAGTTTGACGGCTGCATAGCCCTCTGAAATAGTGTATTGACCACTACCAAAGACCATGATGCCCTCTGGACCTTTTTCTTTATATGCGCTTCTGATGTGTTTTTCCATCTCGTCGAACGCGCGTTGCCAAGAAACTTCTTGGAATTTACCTTTCTTGTCAAACTCGCCTTTGCTATTTACGCGAAGAAGAGGTTTTGTGATACGGTCTTCGCCATACATAATTTTGGCGTTGAAGTAACCTTTGATGCAGTTAAGACCACGGTTTACCGGTGCGAGTGGATCGCCCTTAACCGCGACGATTTTACCGCCTTTTGTAGCGACCATGATACCGCAGCCAGTTCCGCAGAACCTACAAGCCGCTTTATCCCAGCGCCAGCCTTTTTCGCCCTCCGCCGCGCTTACGCCGGTAGGAGCGGCAAGTCCGGCTGCGGAGCACGCTGCTGCTGCGGCCGAACTCTTGATGAATTCTCGTCTATCCATGTTGAACCTTTCTGTAGAATTTACGAAATTTTCGTGAGTCGCATTATGGCAGAAAATTTCCTTCATTTTACAAAAACTAAACCAAAAATTTCATTATATAATAAGGTAATTTTGAAATTCTGATTTACCTAAAATTTAATCAAATTTGAAAATTGTTTAAAATCGCCTAATTTACGAAGTTTTATAATTTTACTTCAGTGTTTAAGCGCGCAGTTTTAATAATAACTATCAATTTAAAATTTAAAATTACTTTTTTATATTATGAAAAAAATCTATAAATGTTCAAATTTGAAAGTCGAAAATCGAAAATATAATAACATTTTGATTACTTTTTAATTGACAATTTAGTTACATTTTAACTAGCAATTCAAATTTGAACTCAAATTTGAATAAATTTGCTATAATAACTCAAATTTGAAAGGTAATCACCGTGCAAACGATAAAAAACATATTTTATTACATATATGTCGTGTTTATTTACAGATGCGTCCGCCCCGAAAGCATGGGCAAACTAGCGGGCGTTTTAGCGTGCTGGGCCGGCGTCATCTCGGGCGCGTTTTTTCTCATAAGCGGCGAGAACGAGACGACGGGCTACAAAAGCGGCGATTCTAGCCCCGCTCTTATTTGCGCGGTCGTCATTCTCGCCGGTTTTTTTGGTCTGTGGCGTCTAAACCAAACGGGACATATCCCGCCAAATGACGAAGACGACGCTTTGGGCGGCGTGGGCGCGGCGAGCCACACGGACGGCGCGGTTTTGTCGGGGCGCGCAAGCCAAAACGACATTGTTACCGTGGCAGTGTTTTGCGCATTCGTAGTCGTGCTAAACTTCGGCGTGAGCTTGTATCACGGCGTGCCCTTCGTGTTGTTTGGACTCTTTGTCGCACTCGTCTGCGCGATTTGGATTTTCGCCCTAAAAAAATCCGCGCTCGCGTTTTATTGTTTCGCGGACTCGCTCAGGCTCGATTTTTA
Source organism: uncultured Campylobacter sp. (assembly GCA_900319915.1). Lineage (GTDB taxonomy): Bacteria > Campylobacterota > Campylobacteria > Campylobacterales > Campylobacteraceae > Campylobacter. Next base: position 4,995 of record ONQI01000115.1, on the reverse strand, counting down.
TTCGCGCAGCGTGGAAATCTCGTTTGCGGACATCAAGACAGCCCATTTTCGCTTTCGCAAAAAAGCCTGCCGCCTCATGCTAAGTCTCGCAAACGGCGAAACGCTTTCGCAAAATTTGTATCATTTCAAGCGCGAGGATTTGGACGTGTTCGCGGATTTTTTGCGCGAAAAAGGCGTGGGAGTAAATATCACAGAAATCGACACGAGGGACTGGCGAAGAGAAATGAGCGAGAGCTAAAAGCCGCTTGGTTTTTGCGCGTTTTTCAAATTTGAACGGAATTCAAATTTGAATGGATATGCTTTTAGGTCTCGAACTTTTAAAAGGCGCAAGATTTTTCGATGATTTTGCGAGTTTTGGAGCGTGAGCGAATGCGCTCGCACCCATCGCGACAACGCGCTTGAGCGTTTCGCGGTGAGAGCGGGGTAATAAACAAATTTAAACGCCCTCCGCAGCGGAGCTAACGCGAACAATCTCGCAAAAGCGCGAAAAAGATAAGCCTTCGCGCACTATTTTTTGGTAGCCCTATATAAAAAGCTAAATATTTCCGCGACCGCTTTATATAAATTTGGAGGGATTTCTTGGTTGATATCGACTTTACTGAGGATTTCAACGAGATCTGAGTCTTCTTTGATGGGCACGTTGTATTTTTTCGCCGCGTCGATGATATTTTCGGCGACCGCGCCCTTGCCCGTTGCGAGCACCCTTGGAGCGTTGTCTTTTTCTTTGTTATATCCTAGCGCGACCGCTTTTTTCATCTTTGCCATTTCACGCCTTTACGTTATATCCCACGTCCATCGCCTCGGCGGTGTTGCCATATGGAGTGATTTGGCTGGATTTTTGCGCGAGAAAGAAACTGTTGATAATGAGTCCTTGGGCGGTGAGGGCTTGTTTGAGGTCGCGACTCTCGTCGAGAATGCGGTTTTTAAACTCCTCTTCGCCCGCGACGATAGAAACGTCGAGATATTTGGAGTCCGCAAGTCCCAAAACAACGCTGATATTGCCATAGCGCACAAAATTTAATTCTATGCGCGCGTAAAATTTGTTTTTCTGTCCTCTTTTAAACGCAATAGACGAGCCTTCTAATTCGTCCCAAGTATACGGCAAGTGCGTCTGCACCGAGTTTTGCGCATAGGAAATAAGCTGATTGATTTCGATTTGAGATAGCAGGCGATTTGCGGTTTGATTGATCGAGTTTTGACTCGGGGACTGTGCGCCTTCGGTCGCGTCTTTGAGTCCTAAAAGTACGGATTTTAGGTCGTTTTGCAGAGTTTTGGCGGCACTCGCCTCGTCGCGGGCGGTAATATTCGAGATTTCGCTCTGCGCGGCTTTTGCGGCGGTCGTGAGAGCTTTGATTTCGCTTAGAGCGTTTTTAGCCGCGACCGCGTCGCCTCCGACCGCGTTTGCGACGTGAGTGAGTTTTTGGGCGATTAAAGAAAGCGAGGATTGCAAGTTTTGCGTGTTTGCGCCGGTATCTATCGCGCCCAGAAACGCATTCAAATTTGAACCTTGCAGATTTATGTTGATTTGCGTTCTAGCGCCGGAACCCATCGCGTTTTGCGTGGCGGCGCTATTCAAATTTGAATTAGGGTTTAGCGACTCGCTTCGCGCGGCTTGCGCGGTGCCTTGCTCGGCTGGATGCGGGGCGCTTTGCGAAGCTGCGTTCAAATTTGAATTAGCCTGCGGCGCGCTCGCTTGGCTAGCCTGCGTCGCTGGATTTGACGCGACGGGGTTTGACGCGTTCAAATTTGAATTCGCCGCCCCGCTATTCAAATTTGAATTCGCTTGCCCCGCCACTTGAGCGCGAACGTCCGCTATGCGGGCCGAAAGCGCGTTTGCGAGCGCGTTCATCTGATTTCGAACGAGCTTGGCTTCTTTGAGCGCGGGATTATCGAGATTTAGGGAGTTTGCCGCGCGCAAGACCTCGTTTAGATTTTTTTGCACCGCGTCTAAGGTCAAAAGAGCTTTGGCGGTAGTTTTGGGCTCAGCGGCAAGCTCCGGCTTCGCGCTTAGCTGATTGGCTAGTTTGTCTAGAAATTTGACCGCGTTTTCTATCTTGTCGCCCGCGGTAACGATGGTCTTTAAACCAGAGTTTGCAAGCTCTTTGGCGTTTTTGCTTTGCTCGGAGGCTAAGAGCTTGTTTAGGTCGCTAAAACTTTTTGCCGCGTCGTCGTCGTTTGGAAGTTGCAAAAACCCTTGTTTTAGACTCGGCGTGCTAACGTTTTTCATCATGCTAATGAGCTCTTTGATTTTTGCGGGGAGCTCTTGACCACTCAAAATATCGGCTATTTTAGCCTCTAACATAACGCCCGAATCTTTGATGTTTTGCCCGATATTTTCAGCTTTCATAGTTTCGACGGGCTTTGCGAATTTTTCGAGCTCCCCGGCAAATTTGAGAAGTTTGGGCTCTTTTAAAAGCGCGCTTACTAGATCTTTGACGTCGCTCGCGAGATTTGGCGCGATCTGCGTGCCTTGAGCTTGAGTTAGAGCTTTGGTGCTCGCTTTTTCGCTACTGGCTTTGAGCTCGTTTAGGAGCTTGTTGGCGAGCTGGCCTAGTTTTTGCTCGATTTCGGTGATGGGCTGGGCAAACTTAGCTGTGGCGCGAGAAAGCACACCCTCTTTCGTGGTCGCGGTCTGAGTGGTCTTGGACTCTGATTTTTTGGGCTTGTCTTCGTTTTGGACGGGCTGTTGGGCGGGCTGATTGGTAATAATCATTTGATTTCCTCAAAAACCGTGGCTTGACCGCCGATATTTGGCGAGGCTCCGCTTGAGGGGACCGACTTTTGGAATGCTGCGAAAACGACTAGAAATCCTAGCGTAGCCACGTAAAAATACATAAATCCCATCGCCCCAAAAATCTCTATAAGCACGCCGATAACGGGCGCGGAAAGGCACGAGCCGACTAAATAATTAAATAGCTGCGTGCGACTGACTTCGATACATTTGCTTTTGTCGCTCACCACGTCGTTTGCGCGCGCTAGAGCTAGAGCGTAAAGCGTGAAAATCACGCCAAAAAGAACGGTTAGCGCGTATTGCATAATCAAATTTGGCTTAGCAAGCACAAAAACGAGCGCCACGCCGAGCGCGATAGAAGCGGCTAGGATGATTGCGAATTTGCGCCCCATTTTATCAGAAATCGGTCCAAAAATCAAGTGAGAAACAAAGCCGCCCGCCATACCCGCCACGATAATGCCGGCGGCATGCTCCGCGCCAAACCCTTGAGCGATGACAAAAAGCGACGCCATGGAAAAAAATCCGTTCATCGCAAGCCCGCCCACGAAGCTTGTAGTGAGCGCGAGCGGCGCGATTTTGAAGACGTTTGGCACGCTCATACGCGTTTTTGGCGGCACAGGCGGGGTGCGGATTTTAAGGAAATTAAGCGGAACCGAGCCTAGAATAATAAAAATCGCGGCGATTAAAAACACCTCGTTCGAGGTTAGATTTAGCGCGATAAACAGCGTTCCGAGTCCAAAGCAGACGTAAAAAACAATCTCGTAAAACGCGAGCACGCGAGAGCGATTTTGGTTGAGAGCTTTGGCATTAACCCAGCTTTCGGTGACCATCACGAGGCTATAATAAGTGTAGCCCAAAATAAAACGCAAAATCATCCAAAAAATCAAATTTGAACTGACGTTATGTAGTAGGCACACGACCGCAAAAAGCGCGGTATAAACGCCGTAAGCGCGCACGTGACCGAGCGCGGAAACAAGCCTGTGCGCGGTAATCGTGCAGGCTATCGCGCCCGCAAAAAAGCAAGCGTTCACAAGCCCGATTTGAGCATCTCCCACGCCGATTTGGCGCATAAGAATGCTCGCAGAGCTCACGATGAGACCGTCTGCGATAAAAATAAACGCTATGCCAAAAAATAGCGCGCTAAGAGCGACGATGGGACGCTTAGAGCTTAGCATTTTGGAAAACTCCAGCCAAAAGCGCGCCCACGGGCATCACCGCGACTCCCGAAAGAAATGAAAACGGCTCGAAAAGCTCGCGGCGCTCAAGCGCGAAAAACGCGATAATAAGCAAGGCGTAGGCAAGGAGGCGCATGGGTTTTAGAGCGCTTAATATTTCAAATTTGGAAACGGAAATTTTGTCCGCATCCGCGATTTTTTTGGTTTTCAAATTTGAAACATCCGTCGTTTCGTCATTCAAATTTGAATCAGATTTCAAATTTGAATTATTTTCGCAGCAATCGCTCGCGTCCCAAAACTCGTCTTTTTCGTCGTTTAAATCAACTTCGCTAGATGGTATTTCGCTCGCTTTGCTTGCGACGCGTTTTTTGTAGCCGTTAAAACTAGCGAAAAGTATCACGCAAGAGCAAGTCAGCGCGACTTGAGAATTTAGCACGTAAATCGCCCCAAAATACGAGCACACAGCGATGAGCGCGGCGTCGAGAGAGGCGTAAAAAAGCGCTAAATTCTTATACTTCATCCTCGTCCTTTAATCTCGGTTTTACGCTCGCTCCTAGCTCGTCATAGCTGCGTTGTTGCTCGCGGTAGGCTTTGTAAACGTTGTTTATCGCGGCGGCGACGCCGATGAAAATTCCCACGCCAAGCGCCCAGTTCGAGCCCGTGAGATATTTCATGCCATACCCTAGCCCAAAACCGATTAGCACGGCTACGACGATCGAAATACCGAGGCTGAGGCTATCGGCGGCTTTGGCTAGCGAAGTTGCTTTCGTAGGTTTGCGCCCGCCGCTCTCACTATCTTTTGATTGCGCGGACGAGCCAAGCTCGTCCTTGCGCTCGTGGCTTTCTATCCCTAGCCCGTCTCGCGGTGCGTTCGCGCCGCTCTTAGGACGGTCTAGTCCACGCGCTTCGCGTGAAAGCCCCGCTTCGCGGACGGAATTTTCAGTATTCAAATTTGAATTATTATTTTCCATTTTATAACGCTTTGAAACTCTCTCTAATCGCCTCGGCGGTGCGCTCTAGGCTCGCTTTGTCGTGCTTAGTGGATACGAAACTCGTCTCGAATTGGCTAGGCGCGAGGTAAACGCCCCT
>ONQI01000116.1 GCA_900319915.1 uncultured Campylobacter sp. | reverse complement strand
TTTTCTAGCATTTTTATCGCTTCAAATTTGGATATAAGCGCACAGGCCGCATTGCCGCGAACGATTTGCGCGAGAAACTCGGCTTTGACCTTAGCCGCGTCGTCTACGCCCGGATTTACGCGGTTTGCAAGTAAATCCACAAGTCTAATTTCAGGCGCGCTCGCAAGCAAGCGGCAAACTTCCGTCGTTTGCTCCGCGTTTAGCGCGAGCGGTGGAACGCCTAATTTCGCGCGCTCGGCGACGTGTTTTTCGTAATCTTCAAAAAAGCTCATTTTGACCTCCGTAATTCAAATTTAATTCAAATTTGAAACGCCATTCAAATTTCAAATTTGAATTAAATCGCGAAAACCGCTAAATTCGGTCCGCGTAGTCGGGCAATGCCGCGAAGCGCGGGGCTAGACCGCCCTAAGAGCGGCGCGAATGCACCGCGAGGCGGGCTAGGGATAAGGCTACAAGAGGCGGCAAGCCCCGGGCGCAAGGGCTGGGCTTGGCTCGGCCCGCGAAATCAAGCCCTATACCCCACGATATTTAGTCCAAATCCCCCGATGGCGACAAATTCTTTTTCGCTCGAGCTTAGGATTTGCATTTCTCGCACGCCAAAATGCGCGAGGATTTGAGCGCCGACGCCGTAATTTTTGAAGACTCCCCCGCTAGGGTCTTCACCGCTTAGAAATACGAGTATACCGCCTTCGCTTGCTAGAATGTTTAGGTGGCGCATAAACTCGTCGTATCGCTCGCTCGTAAGCAAGCGCAAATCCGCGCCGATTTTGTGAAATTTCACGTTTGCGCAGCCCTCTAACGAGTCAAGCCCGCCAAAAATAAAGGCGTAATGCACGTTGCCAAGGTGGTCGATAATTTCAAATTTGAGCGCGTCGAGATCGGCGATTTTGGCCGCGCACGGATCGGCGACGCGGATAAGTTTTTCGTGATGAAGACGATATTCGATGATATCCGAGACGCTTACCATATTTAGTCCAAACCTTGCGCAAAACTCCTCAAGATCGGGTCTGCGAGCCATCGAGCCGTCTTCTTTGACGACCTCGCAAATCACAGAAACCGGCGTGAGACCCGCTAGCTTACACAAATCAATACTGCCCTCGGTATGACCGGTGCGCTCAAGCACGCCGCCTTTTTTGGCGATAAGTGGGAAAATATGCCCCGGACGCACGAAGTCGCTAGGCTCGGTCGCCGGATCGACTAGCATTTTGATAGTCATATCGCGCTCGTACGCGCTCACGCCCGTGGCGGCGTGCTTGGCGTCGATACTGACCGTGAACGCGGTTTCATGCTGGCTAGTATTTGAGACGACCATGGGGGTTAGGTTAAATTTGCGAGCCAAATGCGGCGTCAGAGGCGTGCAAAGCACTCCTTTGGCGTTTGAGATCATAAAATTGACTTTTTCCACGTCGCAAAAGCACGCCGCGCACACGACGTCGCCTTCGTTTTCTCTATCCTCGTCGTCGACCATGACGACCATTTTACCGTTTTTGATATCTTCAATCGCCTGCAAAACGCGCTCGTAAGCCATTTACTGCCTTTCAAATTTGAATTAAACCGTGCGATTATACCCTAAATCCCCTTAAAATTAAGGTTTTTGTGCTAAAATTGCATAAATTTACACAAAGGCAAAATCATGAAAGTATTACTCATAAAAGACGTAAAAGGACTAGGAAAAGCGGGCGAAGTCAAAGACGTAAAAGACGGTTACGGCAATAATTTTCTCATCGGTAAAGGGCTTGCCAAGCTTGCCACCGACGCGGTTTTGCGCCAATACGACGCGGCTAAAAAACGAGAAGCCGAAGAAGCGGCCTACGAAATCAGCCAAAACGAAAAATTAAAAGCCGAGCTTGAGAAAGTCAAAATCACCATAAAATCCAAGCTAGGCGCAAACGGCGCGCTATTTGGCAGCGTTACAAAAGACGAAATCGCCGCGGCCTTAAAAGCGCAAAAAGGCTACGACATCGACAAAAAAGCGATTGAATTCGACCACATCAAGACCCCTGGCGTTTATCAAGCGAGCGTGAAACTAGGCCACGCGATGAGCGCCAAATTTGAATTAGAAGTTGTGGGCGAATAATGTTCCACGCGACTACGATTCTAGCCTACAAGGGCGAGCGCGGCTCCGTCATAGGCGGCGACGGGCAAGTAACCTTTGGCAACACGGTGCTAAAAGGCAACGCGACCAAAATCCGCAAACTCCTAGGCGGCAAGATTTTGGCGGGGTTTGCCGGCAGCACCGCCGACGCGTTTAATCTTTTCGATATGTTCGAGCGAATTTTGGAACATACCAAGGGCGATTTACTCAAAGCGGCGATCGATTTTAGTAAAGAATGGCGGAAGGATAAGTATTTGCGCAAACTAGAAGCGATGATGCTGGTACTTGATAGAGAGCATATATTTTTGCTTAGCGGCACGGGCGACGTGGTAGAGCCCGAAGACGGCAAAATCGCCGCCATCGGAAGCGGCGGCAACTACGCTCTTTCCGCCGCGCGAGCTCTAGCGGCGCATTCAAATTTGAACGAGGAAGAGCTAGTCAAAGAAAGCCTCAAAATCGCGGGCGATATTTGCATTTACACCAACCAAAACATTAAAACTTACGCTTTATGGGACGAAGAAAAATGAACCTAACCCCAAAACAAATCGTAACTTTCCTAGACGACTACGTCATAGGCCAAAAAGAAGCCAAAAAAGTCATCGCCATCGCCCTTCGCAACCGCCAGCGCCGCATGAAACTGAGCAAAGAAATGCAAGAAGACGTAATCCCTAAAAATATTCTTATGATAGGTTCGACCGGCGTGGGCAAAACGGAAATCGCGCGCAGGCTTTCAAAAATGTTTGGCTTGCCTTTTATTAAAGTCGAGGCCAGCAAATACACAGAAGTTGGCTTTGTAGGTCGCGACGTCGAATCCATGGTGCGCGACCTTGCCCTAGCCAGCTTCAACCTCGTAAAAAAGGAACAACGCGAAAAAAACGCCGATAAAATCGACGAATACATCGAGCGCAAAATCCTAGAAAAGCTGCTCCCGCCGCTCCCAAAGGGCGCAAGCGAAGAAAAAACTCACGACTATGAAGAAAGCTACGCCAAAATGCGTCAGAGGTTTATAAAAGGCGAGCTTGATGAACGCGCGATCGAGCTAGAAATCGATCAATCCACACTCGAAGCCGCGGACAATCTTCCTCCGGAGATGGCAAACATGCAAGAGAGTTTTGTAAAAATCATCGGCATAGGCAATAAAAGAGTAAAAAAAGAGCTCAAAGTCCGCGACGCTCGCGAAGCCCTCAAAAACGAAGCCGCCGACAAAATCCTCGATATGGAAAGCATCAAAACCGAGGCCGTGCGAAGGGCCGAGAACGAAGGCATCATCTTTATCGACGAAATCGACAAAGTCGCCGTGAGCGAGGGTTCGGGCTCTCGCCAAGACCCTAGCAAAGAAGGCGTGCAACGCGATCTTTTGCCCATCGTCGAGGGCTCGTCGGTAAGCACCAAATATGGTCCCGTGAAAACCGATCATATCCTTTTTATCGCCGCGGGCGCGTTTCATATCAGCAAGCCAAGCGACCTTATCCCGGAACTTCAAGGGCGTTTTCCTTTGCGCGTGAACCTCGACAGCCTCGACGAAGCCGCGCTCTACGAAATCCTTACCAAGCCTAAAAATTCACTACTCGCACAGTATCAAGCCATGCTCGCCACAGAAAACGTCGAACTCAAATTTGATATGGACGCCGTGCGCGAAATCGCTAGAATCACGCAAAACGCCAACGAAAAAATCGAAGACATCGGAGCGCGTAGGCTTCATACCGTTATCGAGCGCGTGTTAGAAGACATTAGCTTCGCGGCCGACGAACACGCCGGCGAGCGCATAGTCGTGACCAAAGAGCTAGTCAATGAAAAACTCGAGGAAGTAAGCGAAAACCAAGATCTCGCCAAATACATACTATGAAAAGCGGATTTATCAGCGTCGTGGGACGCACAAACGCGGGCAAGAG
>ONQI01000128.1 GCA_900319915.1 uncultured Campylobacter sp. | reverse complement strand
GGTCTGCGAGCGCGATGACAAGAAAAAGTAGCAACAATACCGCCGCCATTATCAGGAGCTTTTCTCTTAGCCATTCGAGTTGATCGGCGACGGAGTAAAATATCGTGTGAGGCAGCTCTGTGACAAACGAACCAAAGAAATAAAACGCCACTAGGAAAACAAGCGAGACTTTGATGACGATTTTGACGCCCTCGATGGCTTTTTTCATGGAAAATAGATTGCCAAGACCGCGAATAGGATTAATTTTGTTAAGGTCGGGCGTCATGGGCTCGGTGGTAAAAATAAAACCAAACTGCATGACGTTTGCGATGACGCCGGCTATCATAATGCACACCGCGACGGGTAAAAACAATATCAACGCCTCGAAAACAAGTCTAATAGCGATGTTCGTGATGATTTTGACGTCGATTTCGGGCGAGCTCATCAAGCCCATAAAATACACAAAAACCCGCCCGATACGTTCGCCGATGAAGCCAAAAAGCAGCATCAAAACCGCCACGCCCACGAGCAAAGTCACGAAGCCGCTGACGTCTTGAGATTTGGGGACGTTGCCTTTTTTGCGCGCGTCTTCGATTTTTTTGTCGGAGGCTTCTTCGGTTTTTTCTTGATCGTCGCCCGGCACGCCCTATTCCCTTTTCAAATTTGAATTAGATTAAATTTATCGCAAACTCGCCGCGCGGTTTGATTTCGCCTACGATTTCGGCTTCTTCGCAACCCGCTTCCTTGACGGCTTTAAGCGCTTTATAAGCGTCCTTTTGGGCCACCGCCGCGAGCAGTCCGCCGCTAGTTTGCGCGTCGGAAAGTAACAAATCCGCTTCTTTCGAGCAGAGATTTCTCGTAAATTCCGCATTTTTGTAGGTTCCGGCGGGTATCACGCCAAGGGCGGCGTATTTTCGCGCCGCTCTCATCACGGGCACGGAGGCCTCGTAAATATCGGCGCTTATGTCGTTCCTAAGCATTTCTGAGAGATGTCCCAAAAAGCCAAATCCCGTAACGTCGGTCGCCGCGTGTACCCCAAAAGGCAAAAGCGCGTTTTGAGCGTAGAAATTGAGCATACTCATGCTCTCACACGCCGCGCGGATTTCGTCAGGACCTGCCATTTCGCCTTTTATCGCGGTCGCCATAACGCCCGTGCCAAGGGGTTTAGTGAGGATTAGCATGTCGCCTATTTGGGCGGTGTTGTTACTCCAAAAATCGTCCCCCACGATACCCGTCACGCTAAGACCAAAAATCATCTCGGGCGTCTCGATGCTATGACCTCCGACTAAGGTCGCGCCGCATTCTTTGATTTTTTCTTTCGCGCCGGCTAAAATCTCGGCTAGCACTTCTTCGCCAAAATGGCATTTATCGAAGCCCACGACGTTCATCGCGGTTAGCGCCCTCCCGCCCATGGCGAACACGTCGCTAAGAGAGTTTGCCGCCGCAATAGCTCCATAAATATATGGATCGCCCACCACTGGCGTGATAAAATCGACGGTTTGCACGAGATTTCGTCCGTCGCCAAGAGCGAAAACGCCGGCGTCCTCGTTACTGTTTAGCGACGAAATCAAATTTGAATTAGGCTCGAGCAGCGCGCCGACATATTGTTTTAGATCCGACGGATCCAGCTTGGCGGCACAACCGGAGGCCTTGACGTATCTCGTAAGCCCCGCGTCGTTATAGCGAAATGGTATCGTTTTCAAGCAGCACGCTCATAATTTCGTAAGCGTTGCTCATTTCGCCCACGCCTAGTTTGTCCACTAGCCCCATAGCCTCCAAACAAGTACCGCAGCTAAGCACGCGAACGCCCGTGGCGGCGAGTTCTTTGAGTATCGAGTAAGCCGGATGTGCGCGGTTTGTCGTAAGAATTACGGCTTGATTTACGCACACGATGACAGCCGGGCGACGGTGCGGCTCCATAGAAACGATAGAGCCAAGAAAACTCTTAATTAGCGTGTCGCCGATAGGAGAATCTCCGATTTTGCAGTCTTTGAGGAAAACGGCTTTTTTACGCGCGGAGAGGGGGATATCGCAGGTATATTGCTCGACGCTTTCGTCTGTTAGGGATTTTGTTTTTACGACGGTGTATTTTTTGCCAAAATCGGTGTCGGCGCTGGCGAATTCAAGTCCGTTTGAAGTGAGGAATTTCGCCACGTTTGCAAAGCTCGGAGCCGTATTGAGAAGGATTTCGAGCGTCTCGCCATCGCTCATTTCTTTGAGCGCGTCGCGAGTTTTGACGACGGGTTTTGGACAGTCTAGATTTCTGCAATCGATTTGCATGGATTCTCCTTTTTGATTGTATTGTTCAAATTTGAACTAATTTCTTAAAGCGTAGTTATTATACCCAAATTCGCGCACCATTTCAAGAGCGCCGCCTTGCTTTTTCATCATCAAATTTGGAAGCGCGACGCCGTTAAAAGTCGTGTTTTTGACTATCGTGTAGTGGATTTGGTCTTCAAAAATGATTTTGTCGCCAACTTTGATTTCATGGTCGAAACGGTAAATCGGCTCGCCCGCTGCCACGCCCACCACGTCTCCGGCTAAGCAGCTCGCGCCACCAAAACGATATTCAAATTTACCTTGCGGACTCTCGCCGCGCACGGCTGGACGGTATGGCATGAGGACGGTGTCGGGCATGTGGCATTCTGCCGAGACGTCGATGATACAAGTCTTTTGCTCGTTTTCGACGATGTCGAGCACCGTGCCCACGAGATAGCCGCACTGCCAGCCCACCGCTTCTCCCGGCTCGATATATACGGGAACACCGTATTTTTGGGAAAAATCACCCAAAAGCCGCGTGAGTTTTTTGACGTCGTAGCCCTCGCGCGTGATGTGGTG
>ONQI01000119.1 GCA_900319915.1 uncultured Campylobacter sp. | reverse complement strand
CTCTTCAGCTAGCGAATACGCCTATGAAATGGGCTCCGTTATGAAACCTATTATTTTTTCTTTGCTCTTGCAAGCGGGCAAGCTAAACCCATTAGAAATCGTGCGCACCTATGGCGGCAAGTATAAGCTTGGCTCACGCACCATCTCCGACTCGCACAAAAACGACTACTTGAGCGCCGAAGACGTCATCGTCCAAAGCTCAAATATCGGTATGATTCAAATCGTCGAGCGACTAAACGAAAGCGAGCTTTACAACGGGCTTACAAGTTTTGGTTTCGCGCAAAAAACGGGCGTCGATCTCAGCTACGAGCAAGTAGGTCACCTACCCACTATGAGCGAACTGCGCAACAGAACCTACAAAGCCACGGTGAGCTATGGCTACGGCTTGCAAGCCACGTTTATGCAACTCCTCGCCGCCTATAACGCCATCAACAACAACGGCATCATGCTCACCCCACATCTCATCTCTCACCTCGAAAAATACGGCAAACGCTACAAAATGCGTGAGGAGGAGCCTAAAACCGTGCTTTCTATCGAGACGGCTAAAACGATGAAACGAATCCTGGTCAAGGTCGTCGAAAGTCCGCACGGTACGGCTCGCAAAACGCGAATCCCGGGACTTGTCATCGGCGGCAAAACGGGCACGGCGCACATTGCGACCGCGGGCGGTTATAGCGATCGCCGTTACAACGCGAGTTTCTTTGGCTTCGCAAGCGACGAAAAGGGTCACAACTACACTATCGGCGTGCTTGTGCGCGAACCGATGCGCCCTTATCCGTATTATTTCGCCTCGTGGAGCGCGTTACCCGTATTTCGTCGCACAGTCGAAATCCTAATCGAAAACGGCTACCTAGAACCGAGCGTGCCGTATCATCCGGGAGCGACGACGCCGGCAGCCGACGATAGCGCCGTAAACGACTAATTCAAATTTGAATTAAGTGTCGAATTTAATTCAAATTTGAGTAAATTCCCCACACTTATTTCAAATTTGAATGCCTCGCCCAGTTTTTAAACTCAAAATCAATTATTTCGCGCTATAATAACGGAATTTTTGCAAAAAAAGGAACGCAATGGAAAAGTTAAACGGCTCGCAGATGATCAGCGAAGCTCTCAGGCGCGAGGGCGTGGAGGTCGTGTTCGGCTATCCGGGCGGCGCGGCTCTCAATATCTACGACGAAACGTTCAAACAAACCTACTTCACACACGTGCTCACACGCCACGAGCAAGCCGCCGTACACGCTGCGGACGGCTACGCGAGGGCTTCGGGTAAAGTAGGCGTGGCGTTTGTGACTAGCGGTCCGGGATTTACCAACGCCGTCACTGGTCTAGCGACCGCATACGCCGACTCTATTCCACTTGTGCTCATTAGCGCGCAAGTCGCTCGCGTCCTTATCGGTACCGACGCTTTCCAAGAAATCGACGCGGTCGGCATTTCACGACCTTGCGTGAAACATAATTTTCTAGTTCGCAACCTAGAAGAGCTTCCGCGCATTCTAAAAGAAGCTTTTTATATCGCTCGCAGCGGTCGTCCCGGACCCGTGCATATCGACATTCCAAAGGACATCACTTCGCCAAAAACGCTTGGAGATTTTGATTATCCGGATGAAATTTCCATGCAAACCTACAAGCCTACGACCAAAGGCCACCAATATCAAATCAAAAAGGCCTGCGAAGCCATCGCCGCGGCGCAAAAACCTATCGTCTACATCGGCGGCGGCGCGATAAGCTCGGGTGCAAGCGATGAAATCCGCAAATTTGTAGCTAAAACAGGCATTCCGGCAGTAGGAACTCTTATGGGGCTAGGCGTTTTACGTAGCGACGATCCGCTAAATCTTAAAATGGTAGGCATGCACGGTAGCTACGCTTCGAATATGGCTCTTAGCCAAGCAGATCTCATCATCGCCCTTGGAGCGCGCTTTTGCGACCGCGTAACGGGTAAACTTGACGAGTTCGCCAAAAACGCCAAAATCATCCACGTTGATATAGACCCAACAAGTATCGGTAAAATCGTCGCCGCCGACTATCCTATCGTGGGAGATTTGCGCACGGTGATGCTCGACATCAACGAAAAAATAGACGCCAAACCCGAACTTTACGAGACGTGGAGAGGACAAATCAAGCTTTTTGATAATCTTCACCCGCTAGGCTTCAAAGATAGCGAAAATGACGGCGCATTAAAACCGCAATGGGTCGTAAGCGAGCTCGCTAAATTTGTAGGTGAGGACGCGATTGTGTCCACAGACGTGGGTCAGCACCAAATGTGGGTCGCGCAATTCTTTCCATTTAACCGCCCGCGCCAACTCCTCACAAGCGGAGGTCTGGGCACTATGGGATACGGTCTCCCGGCGGCCGAGGGCGCGGCGTGGAGCGTGGATGATAAAAAAACCCCGGTCATCGCTGTTAGCGGGGACGGCGGATTCCTTATGAATATCCAAGAACTAATGTCGCTAAAAGCGAGCAAAAAACGCGTCATCAACATCATCTTAAACAACGGCTTCCTCGGTATGGTAAGACAATGGCAATCGCTATTTTACGAAGAGAGATTTTCTTCCACAGACCTTGCCAACCAGCCAGACTATGTCAAAATCGCACAAGGTTTCGACGCTCTAGGCTTTGACGTATGTACCAAAGACGAATTTCGCGCCGCACTCAAAGAGGCCCTCGCAAGCGATAAAACGAGCGTCATAAACGTGCGTATAGACAGATTTGAAAACGTCCTCCCTATGATACCTGCGGGCGCGGCGAGTTATAATATGATTTTGGAGTGATGAAATGAGAAGAGTATTATCGGTAATCGTTTTGAACGAACACGGCGTTTTGAGTCGTATTTCCGGACTTTTTTCGGGTCGCGGATATAACATAGACTCGCTCACCGTCGCGCCCGTGCCAGAAAGCGAATTCTCGCGTGTGACTATCGTTACTAGCGGTGATGAAAAAACCATCGAGCAAATCATCAAACAACTCCACAAGCTCGTCCCTACCTATAAAGTTATCGATAGCGGCGAATTTGTCGAACGCGAAATGGTGCTACTCAAAATCTCTTTAAGCGAGGATTTCAGCGGGCTTGACGCCATTTTAAAATCTTGCAACGGCAGCGTCACACATGCGGATGAAAAACATGTCGTCGTCATGGCTTTGGGCGACGCCGCGCAAGTGGATAATTTTATCAAAGTTATGAAAAAATACAACCCCGTTCAAATCGTGCGTAGCGGGTCCGTGATGATGGAGTTATGATGAAATTAAGCGAAATTTACGCAATCTTAGGACTTGATAATTCAAATTTGAATGGTGATTTCGAAATCACGGCTTTAAACTCGCTCGCTCGCGCTAGCCAAACCGAAATGAGCTATTGCGACGGCGAGACTAACGCCCCGCAAATCCCGTCTAGCAATGCCGGCGCGGTGCTTGTAACCGCAGCTATGGCACATCTAGTCAAAAACCGCGCCGTCGTGGTCGAAAATCCACATCTTGCCTTTGCAATTCTCTCGAAGCATTTTTCAAATCCGCTCTTTTATCCTAACGAACCCGCGAAAATCGACGAAACCGCGCAAATAATGGAGCGCGTGCACATCGGCTCGGGCGCAAAAATCGGCGCGCGCACCGTCGTAATGAGCGGCGCGTATATCGGCGACAACGTCTCCATAGGCGCGGACTGCGTCGTTCATCCAAACGTCGTGATTTACAATAACTCTCGCATCGGCGACGACTGCGTCCTAAACGCCAACTGTGTCATCGGCAGCGACGGCTTTGGCTTCGCTCACACGCGCACGGGCGAACACGTCAAAATCTACCACAACGGCTGGGTCGAAATCGGCAACC
The DNA here is from genome assembly GCA_900319915.1 of uncultured Campylobacter sp. Lineage (GTDB taxonomy): Bacteria > Campylobacterota > Campylobacteria > Campylobacterales > Campylobacteraceae > Campylobacter. The sequence goes on along the minus strand of ONQI01000119.1, from coordinate 6,361 downwards.
ACGTCGAAATCGGCGCGTGCACGACGATAGATCGCGGCGTATTTGAGCCTACCATTATCAAAGACTATAGCAAAGTAGATAACCTAGTCCAAATCGCCCACAACTGCGAACTGGGATATGGCACGATTTTGGTCAGTCAAGTCGGACTCGCTGGCAGCTCGGTACTAGGTCGCAACGTCGTCATGGGCGGACAATCAGGCACCAAAGGTCACATCAAAATCGGCGACTTTGTGCAAATCGCAGCCCGCGGCGGCGTGAGCAAAGACCTAGAAGGCGGTAAAAACTACGCCGGTCACCCGATAATGGAACTTAAAGATTGGTTTAGAATGCAGGCCAAAATTCTTAAAACCTTTGGAGTCAAAAGATAATCCAATCGGCTTTTAAATTTTAACGTAAGAGTCTGCTCATACGAGCAGACTTTGAGTCTTTGATTTATTCAACTTCGGTAAAATTATACTGTCCCGCTTTTAGCACTTTTGTATCGTATTTCACTTGTCCGTCTTCAATTTTTTCGCCAAAAATCGCACTCTCACTCCCCGCGACGAAGTGATTTAACACATAATCCACGCCAAACGCGCTAGGATAGCCCACGCGGTCGATGGCGATATTTGCGCCCAGTATTCCCGCGCTAGCACATAGAGAATCGTCTATGCGAGTAAAAGAGTGTGCGACGTAGAGATTGCGACGGTCGCCGTATTGCGTGAGGCTAAAAATCGCGGGGTCGTAATTAATTTGGGTAGAGAGTAGCGCGTGTGGCGTGAGGTCGAAAAAGCGAAATTGCGAACTAAGAAGCGCGGTTTTAAGCAGTGGGGTGTTGAGGAAAATCGACGCTCCGCGAAGTCTGCCATTGCCTTCTAACATGGCTTTGGCGTTAAATTTATCACCACTCATTTCGCGCAAATACGCGCCACCCGAGATTCTATCGACTTCGCGGCTGAGCATGTCGCCAAGCGCGCTTCCGTCGCTAAAAGCGGCGATTCTACCGTTGCCATATTTCATAAGTAGCGCGATTTGCTCGGCATAATCTACGCCTCCAAAGACGATATTTGGGGCTTTGACGCTAGTCGCACTAGCAGATAGCGTCGGTATGTAGAAAAACAAATTTGAATATTTCGTATCCGCGATGACTGCGAGTCCCCGCGAAGTCACTGGCGCAATCACATATGCATATCCTTCGCCCGAAAGCGAGGTAATGGCGCGTTCGAGGTTGGCTGCGCTTTCGTCTCCCGTGAGATAAAACCTAATTCCGACGTTGGCACGGGTGCGCGCGACGTAGGCGAGAATAGAGTTTGTGACGGTTAGAGCGTAGCTTTTGATGACTTTTTGGGGCACGAGTACGGCTATGCGAGAATCCGTGGCGATAGGCATAAACGCGGGCGCTTGGGTTTCTGTGGGTAGCGGCGTGCCCGCGAAATACGCGTCGCCCTCGTTCATCAAAGTCGCGTAAAGCTCGCGCTGACTAGCATTCGCCGCCGCCTCGTCGTATCGCGCGAGAAAACTCACGTAAAAGCCTTTTTTGACAAGTTCTGCTAGACATTTATTATCACACGGCGCGGGTTCGAGATTTATGTAAAATACTTCTGCGGGCGGGATAGGAGAGATTTTATCGATTTTGGCAAAAAGCGAGCTCAGAGCGAGCATAATGAGTAATAATTTTTTCATAAATATCCTTTAAGTTTCGCGACGTCCTGCGCGAATTGTGCGGCGAGGCTTGGATTTGAGGCTATCAGAGCGGGATCGTGAGTGGGCGCTACGAGTGCGCTTTTGCTCCGAAAAACGCCGCCGCGAAGACTAGCAAACGAACAATCCGTTTCGCCGCAAAGCTCCGCGAAAACCTTCGCACCCAAAGCGAGCACGATTTTAGGCGTAAGAAGAGCGATTTCGTCTAGCAAATACTCCTTGCATTGCGCGGCGCAAAATGTGAGATTTTCGCCGTTCACGCCGTTTTTGTAATTCAAATTTGAATCGCATTTGATTAAGTGAGTGAGATAGACCTCGTTCGCGCTTACGCCGATATTTGCGAGGATTTTGAGAGTTTCGTTTAGCCAGCCGTTCGCGCTAGATGGATTTGGCGCGACGACGAGGACTTTGGGATTTGGCGCGGGAGCGCTACCACAAAACGCGCCTCGAACGATTTTTTGGCGAGTTTTGGCAAGCGGGCAAAGATTACAACGCGAAATCTGCGCCCCCAAAGCCGCCAAATTTGGCGCGCTCGTCCCGCGTCGTCCCGCGTCGCCGCCAATAAAGCGGTAACCAAGCGCCTTGTAAAAATAAAGTTCGTTCAAAATCTCATCTTTAACCATTCTGCGATTATAACATATTCAAATTTGAATTAAAATAAAACGGCGGATTTTAAATTTAAATTAAACGAAGCGATTTTTGAATATTCAAATTTGAAAACGCTTCGGGCGCGAAAGCCGCGCCCAAAAAACGCAAGTCCGCCTCAGGCTAGAGCTTGCTCTAAGTCGGCGATGAGGTCGTCCGGGTTTTCTAGTCCCACGCTTAGGCGGATAAGTCCCTCGCTGATGCCCGCCGCGGCGAGTTCTTCGGCGGTAAGCTGCGAGTGGGTCGAGCTTGCCGGATGAGTGATGACAGATTTGCTATCGCCGATGTTTACGACGACGGCGAAGATTTTGACCTTTTTCATCCCGTCGTCGGCTTTGGCGCGGCTTCCCACATCAAAGCAAAGCAAACCGCTCGCAAGACCGTCGGTAAAGTTTTCGCACACGTATTTGTTTAGCGGCGAGCTAGCAAGACCCGGATAATTCACGCTTTTTACCGCGGGGTGTGCTTCTAGCCATTGCGCTACTTTAAGAGCACTACGGCTGTGCTCTTTGACGCGCACAGATAGGGTTTCTAGGCCTTGGATGAGTTGCCATGCGGCGAACGGATTCATCGTCGCGCCTATGTCTCTCATAAGTCCTAGGCGAATGCGGAGCGTGTAAATATCGAAATGCTCGACCAAATCCGTGTAAACTAGCCCGTGATAGCTCTCGTCTGGTTCGGCGAAATCCGCGTAGCGTGGGTTGCCTTTGATTTTGGCGTTTAGACCTTTGCTAGCGACGACCGCGCCGCTTATGGTGAGACCTTGACCGCTGATATATTTGCTCGCGCTGTGGATTACGATATCCGCGCCGTGCTCGAACGGGCGAAACAAAATCGGCGTGGCGACGGTGTTGTCCGCTATCGTAAGCACGCCGTGTTTAGCGGCGATTGCAGTGATTTTATCGATATTTGCAAGGGCTAGTTGGGGATTTGAGAGCGTTTCAAAGAAAATCGCCTTTGTATCCTCGTCGATGAGCGCTTCTAAATCGTCCGCATTGTCGGAATCAAAAATTCTAGCTTCGATGCCAAATTTTTTGAGCGTGTGCAAAATCAAATTTGAAGTGCCGCCGTAGACTTTTTGAGCCAAAATCACGTTGTCGCCGACACTTGCGAGGTTTGCGACCGCAAAAAAGCTCGCGGCTTGACCGCTCGAAGTGCCGATCGCGGCCGCGCCGCCCTCGAGTGCGGCGATGCGCTCCTCGAAAATATCAACGGTAGGGTTACCAAGACGCGTGTAGATGGGGCCTAGCTCCTCAAGTGCAAACCTCGCCGCCGCGTGCTCGCTCGTGCCAAAGTCAAAAGCCGTCGTCAAATAAATCGGCACCGCCATGGAGCCGACACCCGCGGCGCTGTCGTATCCCGCGTGAGTCGCGAGTGTCTCGGGGTGCAAATTCGCCATAATTTTCTCCTTAAAATTTGAAATTTTGGGGCGTATTTTAGCTAAAACCGCCTTAAATATTTCAAATTTGAAAGCGGCGGCGCGGCTTTTTGGCTATTTTTGGAGAGTTTCGCGGAAAATTTCACCTAGGCGGGCTTTGTGCCCAGCCGCTGCGCTCATTTTCGCTCACAACTCCAAAAATCGCTTAAAAATCCGTTGCCGCCAAGCGCGCGAGTAATTCAAATTTGAAATTTATTTACCTAAATCAGCCCATTTTAAGTTTATGTGACTAAAATTTACAATAGTTTTTACAATTTATTAAAGAAGGAAAAACGAGGCGATGTCCTTAGAACAGTTTAAGTCCAAAGACAACCTGTTCGCGCTCACTATTTTCATTATTTCGTTGTGCGCGTTTATGGTGTGGGGCTATGGATATATTCCTAGCAATCACCTTTTGCTTTTTGTGCTAGCTAGTATTTTCGGTATTTTTATGGCGTTTAATATCGGCGGCAACGACGTGGCAAATTCCTTTGGCACAAGCGTAGGCGCCAAGACCCTCACTATCAAACAAGCCCTCATTATCGCGGCGGTATTTGAACTAAGCGGCGCGGTGTTCGCCGGCGGTGAGGTCACAGGAACGATTCGCAATGGTATTATCGACTTTCCGACAGGCAGCTCGGTCGTTACGCCGATGGCGTTTATGGTCGTGATGATGTCGGCTTTATTTAGCGCGGGCGGCTGGCTTTTTATCGCGACGAAATTTGGTATGCCCGTATCCACCACGCATTCTATCGTGGGCGGCATCGTCGGCGCTGGACTTACCATGGGTATTATCTACACGGACAGCTCGCAAGCCATGGAGATGATCAAATGGAGCAAAGTCGGCGAAATCGTGATGAGTTGGTTTATTTCGCCGCTTGCGGGCGGAATTCTCGCTTATATGATATTTGGCTACGTCAAGACTAGAATCATCAATCCATCGATTCGCTTGCAAACAAAAGTAAAAATCTTCAAAAAACAACGCAAAGAGTTCAAAGAAAATTATATTAACGACCTATCAAAAAAACCAGTTTCCGAGCAAATCAAAATGCTTCGCAAAATCGCTATGAGCGACGAAGAGGACGACGCGGAGCACTTTGGCTATAAAGACAAAATCAAGGAAATGAAACTCCGTGAAAAATCTATCGATACGCTCGTATATATGCGCACGCATATCCCGATAGTCGCGGGTTGCGGCGCGATGATTATCGCGGGTTCTATGCTTTTAAAAGGCTTATCGCACCTCAACCTCGGTCTGACCGCCATCCAAAATATCTGGATAGTCTTTATCGTCGGCGTTGGTGGTTACCTTGTTAGCTACGCGCTTGTCAATCTCATCAAAAAAGATAACGCTCTAAAAGGCATAAATAGGATTTTTGGCTGGTTTCAAATCTTCACCGCGTCAAGTTTCGCGTTTTCACACGGCGCCAACGATATCGCTAACGCGGTGGGTCCTTTCGCGGCTATCCTCGACGTGCTTCGCACCAACGCCATCAACGAAAGCTCTCCAGTGCCTTTCATTGCGATGATGGTCTTTGGCGTCGCGCTCGTGGTGGGGCTTTGGTTTCTTGGCAAAGAAGTCATTACCACGGTGGGCTCCAAGCTCACAGAAATCATGCCGGCGACGGGATTTAGCGCCGAGCTTGCTTCGAGCTTTGTTATCCTAGTCGCCACTCAAATGGGCTTGCCGATTAGTTCCACTCACGTCCTTATCGGCGCGGTACTTGGCATAGGCGTATTTAACAAAAACGCGCAATGGTCGATGCTAAAGCCTATCGGTCTAGCGTGGGTCATCACCGTGCCTATCGCGATGGTGGGCTCGGCGGCGTGCTTTGTGGTAGTCAAATATCTCATAGGAATCTAATCGCGTTGGCTTGGCTTTTGAGCCCGCTCGCGCTTTTTGGTTATTTTCGGGAAGTTTCGCAAAAACTTCGCTAGGATGAATTATTTATTACGCGAAGCGCGGGGCTAGACCGCCCTAAGAGCGGCGCGAATGCACCGCGAGGCGGGCTAGGGATAAGGCAACAAGAAGGCGGTGAGTCCCGAGCGTAAAGGCGGGCTTAGCTCGCCTGCGCAATTCAAATTTGAAAATTTGCCGTCATTGCGAGAAGCGCGGAGCGCGACGAAGCAATCCCGACCTTAAATTACGATTCAAATTTGAAATCCGTTTTAAATTTGATAGTATAATTCAAATTTGAAATCAATAACGGAACTCAAAATGAAAAAATTATTCCTCACGGCTTTTATCGCGCTTGCGCTTAGTGCGTGCGGAGGGAGCCGCCATCATATGACGCTAAACGACAAGAGCGGGTTTGACACCGTGTGGGAAGGCGCTGAAAAACGCCTCAAAATCGTGGGTTACGAACGCCCGTTTATGCTGTTTTTCTTCACTTCCACCTGCGGCGCGTGCAAAGAACAAATCCCCGTCTTAAACGAGGTCTCGCGCGAGAATGGCGTGCGCGTGCTGGGCGTGCTCGGAGACGGCGCGGGATTCGATCGCGATATGGATGTGCTGTGCGAAAAAGGCGTGAGCTTTCCGACGGTTTCTGATAAAAAATCCGTCTCTTACTTCGCAAATATCGCGGGCGGGGTCATGGGCACGCCTCTGACGCTACTTTT
>ONQI01000120.1 GCA_900319915.1 uncultured Campylobacter sp. | reverse complement strand
CAAGCGGGCACTTTGGACTTGGGTTTGATTTTTACACTCACTTCACGAGCCCTATTCGCCGCTATTCGGATTTACTTTTGCACCGCTTGTTAAAATCAAATTTGAATAACGACGCAAAATTTTTTAATTATCTACTCCTAGGCATCGAAGAAACCTGCGCCGAACTAAACCGCTTAGAGCGCGAGGCGGACAGGGTTGCGTGGGATTTTATGGATAGGAAATTCGCCCGCTTTTTCGCGTCCCATGTCGGAGAGAGTTTTCGCTGCTACATCAGCGAAGTAGGCGCGACCTCATACGCCAAACTCGACGACGAGCTAAAAGGCGCGCGCATTTATCTAGACGCGTTCGTAGGCGACTTGTTAGCTCCCGTGCTCGTGCGTATCGAAAGCGTCGATATCGGCACGGCCAAAATCACGGGAAAAGTGGTAAAAAAACTCGATGTATAAAAAAGAATTAGAAGCCTTATTGAGCGCCCAAGTTTTCCCGAATTATTTCTTGCTCTACGGCGCGGACGAATACCAAATCGAACTCTATGCAAGCAAAATTTTATCGCGTTTCACAGACGGCGAGGTTTTAAATTTATATTTTGACGAATACGATTTCAATACGGCAAAAGCGCATTTAGAGCAGGCTTCGCTATTTAGCGACTCAAATATTTTGCACGTAAAAAGCGACAAAAAAATCCCCGCTAAAGAGCTTGCGGCACTCGTTTGGCTATGCCAAAAAAATCCCGCGAACGCCTTTGTTTTTGAGTTTTTCGAAGCCGATCAAAAAATCGCCGGAGATAGCGCGAAAGCCTTTGGGAGCAATTTCGCCCGCTTTTTTGCGCCCGCGAACCCAAACGAAGCCGCGGATTTACTATCGGCTCATGCCGCAAGGCTAGGAATCACCGCCACTCGCACCGCTTTATACAAACTCTACGAGCTCCAAAACGAAAACCTAAATTTATGCGCCGCGGAACTAAATAAATATTCGGCCTTTACAGACCGCGTCGACGAAAGTGTGGTAGAGCGATATTCTAAGGCATTTGGCGCGCTTAGTTTTGATTTGTTTTTCCAAAATCTCATCGCTCAAAAAAGCATCAAAAAAGACTTCTTTACGATGATAAAGGATTCAAATTTCAACGAAATGAAGCTTATAAACTCTATTTACGGCGAATTTTCGAGACTTTTTAAAATCGCCGCTTTCGTTAAAATTAACGGCAGATTTGACGCTCGCGAAGTCCTAGGCTATCTCCCGCCGCGCCCTGTCGCCGAGCGACTTCAACGCCTCGCGACTAATTTTAGCACGGACGATTATCTCTCGATTTTTAGGCTTTTAAACGACCTCGAGTTCGATCTCAAAACCAAAACCGGGCTCGAAAAAGAAAGCTTCTTGCTTTCAAATTTGCTCGCTCTCCAAGAAACTATCGCCAAAAACAGAAAAAATTAAGCGAGTTTGCGCTATAATCACGCGTTGCTTTGGCAACCCCAATCCTTGCTCTTTCGAGAGCTTTATATCCATAAGGAGAATAAATGAAACACTACGAGATTTTATTCATCTTGAAGCCAACTTTGACCGAAGATGAAATAAAAGCTAAGTCTGACTTCGTAGCCGAAGTCATCACCAAAAACGGAGGCGAAATCTGCGGCACGACCGATATGGGCACTCGCAAACTCGCTTACAAAATCGACAAATACGAGCGCGGCACTTACAAAGTGTTCTACTTCAAAGCGCCTGCAAACCTCATCTCCGAGCTCGTTCGTAACGTCAGAATTACTGAAGAAATCATTAGATTCCTAGTCGTCAAATACGAAACAAAACGTGAAATTTCCGCTTGGGAAAAACTCAGCAAAGGCATGCGCCTAGTTCCTGAGAGAAAAGAAAAACCAGCTTTCGAAAAACCGGCAGCCGCCCAAGAAGCAGAGGAAAGCGCCGAATAAGGCAAAAGAGGTAAAAAAATGTTTAATAAAGTAGTTTTAATCGGAAATCTCACCCGCGACATCGAACTCAGATTTGCGCCTCAAAGCGGTACGGCAATCGCTCGCACGGGACTAGCCGTCACTAGACGCTACAACGTAGGCGGCGAGAGACGCGAAGAAACCTGCTTTATTGACGTTACCTTTTGGGGTCGTACCGCAGAAATCGCGAATCAATACCTTCACAAAGGCTCCAAAGTCCTAGTCGAAGGACGTTTGCGCTTCGAGCAATGGCAAGACCAAAACGGACAAAACAGGAGCAAGCATTCCGTAGAAGTCGAAAATATGGAAATGCTAGACTCCAAAAATAGTGGCGACGGAAATCCCGTCCAAAACAATTTCGGCGGCAACAACGGCTACAATGGCAACGGCGGCGGCTATCAAAACCGCGGCAATTACCAAAATAACGGCTACTCGCAAAATAGCGCTAATAACTACGCGGCGCAAAACCGTGCGCCTGCGCAAACGCCAAAAAACGAGCCCGAGCCTTACAAAGAAGATCTACCGGAAATAGACGTCGACGCCGACGAAACTATACCATTCTAAGGAAACAACAATGGCTGAAAAAAGAAAATACAGCAAGAAATATTGCAGATACACAGAAGCTAAAATCGAATTTATCGATTATAAAGACACAAGTTTACTAAAATACTGCCTTTCCGAGCGCTTCAAAATCATGCCGCGCCGTCTAACAGGCACTAGCAAAAAATACCAAGAAATGGTAGAAAAAGCGATCAAACGCGCACGCCAAGCCGCGCTTATACCATATATCGTAGATCGCGACAACGTAGTTACTAACCCATTCGAGGGAATGTAATCTTGGAAAACTCCCTATTTGCGGCTTATCTTTTGCAAGCTTTTTAGGGAGTTTTCAAAATCTCCTCGAGGCGCGCTTCGCGCCCGGTCACTGCGCTCATTTTGCTCATAACCCTAAAAATCATCGCAAAATCTTTCGCATTTTTCGTTTTTAGTTCAAATTTAATTCAAATTTGAATATTTCTCAAATTTAAACGCAATTCAAATTTAAATCAAAACTTTAAGCCGATTTATTGTATAATCAAAGCAAATTTTTAAAAGGTGGAACTATGCAAGAAAAAGATATTTTCATCAACCGCGAGCTTTCGTGGCTTAGATTTAACTCCCGCGTGCTTTCGCAATGCGACAAAGATTTACCGCTACTTGAAAAACTCAAATTTATCGCGATTTATTCAACCAACCTAGACGAATTTTATATGATTCGCGTTGCCGGCCTCAAACAACTCTTCGCCGCGGGCGTCGTGGTAAGCGGTCCTGATGAGATGACGCCTCTAGACCAACTCCGCGAGATCCGCAAATATCTAAATGAAGAACAACAAACCCTAGAAAAACACTATAAATCCATAGTCGCGGGATTAGCCAAAGCCGGACTTCACATCACCGATTACGACAATCTGAACGCCGAGAGCAAGGCCAAAGCCGACGAATATTTCTTCTCAAATATCTGGCCTATCATCGTGCCAATCGCCGTGGATGCTACTCACCCATTCCCGCACCTAAACAACCTTAGCTTCGGGCTCGCCGTCAAACTTTGCGACGAAGAGCACCCTGAGATTATCAAATTTGGAATGGTGCGCATTAGCCGCGTTTTGCCACGCTTCTACAAGGTCGCGGACGGCGTCTACGTACCTATCGAGAGTATAGTGCGCCGCCACACGGAGCACATTTTCCCGGGCTACAAACTCATCTCGAGTTGCGCTTTTCGCGTAACTCGCAACGCCGATATCGTCATCGAAGAAGAAGAAGCCGACGACTTTATGATGATTTTGGAACAAGGCCTCAAACTACGTCGCAAAGGCTCGTTCGTGCGCTTGCAAATCGAAAAAGGCGCGGACGCCGAATTACTCGAATTTCTAAACTCGCACACCAAAATCTTTTATAAAGACGTCTACGAATACGACGTGCCGCTCACGCTCGGGGCGCTTTGGCAAATCATCGCAGATAAGGACTTTTCGCATCTTTTGCTCCCCCCCTACACCCCAAAGACGCTCCCGCCTTTTAGGGATAACGTCTCCATCTTTGAGACTATGGACAAAGACGACGTTTTGACGTTTCAGCCCTACGAGAGCTTCGAACCCGTCGCCCAACTAGTCAAAGAGGCCGCCAAAGACCCCAAAGTCGTCTCCATCCGTATGACGCTTTACCGCGTGGAAAAAAATTCCAACATCGTCCAAGCCCTCATCGACGCGGCTAACGATGGTAAGCAAGTCACCGTCATGGTCGAGCTAAAAGCGCGTTTTGATGAGGAAAACAACCTCCACTGGGCAAAAGCCCTAGAAAATGCCGGCGCGCACGTCATCTACGGTATCACCGGCTTCAAAGTCCACGCCAAAATCACCCAAGTCATTCGCCAAGTGGGCGACAAACTCAAATTTTACGTCCACCTAGGAACCGGCAACTACAACGGCAGCAGCGCGAAAATATACACCGACGTGAGCTATTTCACGAGCTCGGACGTGTTTGCCAAGGACACCACGACGTTTTTTCACATTTTGTCGGGATTTAGCAAAAATCGCCGTCTAAACAACCTCTCCATGTCGCCTATGCAAATCAAAGAACGCGTCATCGACATGATAAGAGCCGAAGCCAAACAAGGCGCGAACGGTCGTATCATCGCCAAAATGAACGCTCTAGTCGATACCGATATGGTGCGCGAGCTCGTAGCCGCAAGCAAGGTCGGCGTCCAAATCGACCTCATCGTGCGCGGTATTTGTTGCTTGCGCCCCGGTATAGCCGGTGTCAGCGACAATATCCACGTCCGCTCTATCGTGGGCAAACACCTAGAACACGCGCGCATTTTCTATTTCAAGCACGCAAGCCCGAACTACTACATCTCCTCCGCCGACTGGATGCCGCGCAACTTAGAGCGCCGTCTAGAACTCATGACGCCGATTTACGAGCCAAGTCTCCAAGAAAAACTCGGCGAAATTCTCCGCGTCCAACTCAGCGACACCGATCTCGCATTCGAGCTAGGAAGCGACGGCGAATACAGGCTCGCGCCTACCAAAGACGGCGAAAAGCCGCTCAATTCGCAAGCGTTTTTGGAAGATTATTTTGACAAAGTCTTCAAATCCATCAAGAAAAGTAGCGACCAAGACAACGCGCAAATCCTCGCGTCAAAACTTCTCAAAGAAAGCTGATTTGGCTTTCTTTGTTCTCACCTTTTCAAATTTGAATATTTCAAATTTGAAAAGGCAGGGCGATTTAATTCAAATTTGAAATAGGTGAAATTATGAATTACATATTAAAAGTTAGTTGTGCCGATGAAAAAGGCCTTATTCTTCGTATTAGCGACGTCGTGTTCAAACACGGCTTAAACTACTCGCGCACGAGCGAATTTGTCGATCACGAAAATAATCGATTTTTTATGCGCGCGGGTTTGGACGGCGAAATAAACGTGCTTGAGTTTACAAACACTTTGGCTGCATTTTTGCCGGGTGATGCGCAGATTTCGTGCACGCCGTCGCGTAAAAAAGACATCGTCGTCCTCGCGACCAAAGAAAACCACTGCCTAGGCGATATCTTGCTCAGACACGACAGTGGCGATCTTAACGCCAATATCCTAGCCGTAATTGGCAACCGTGACGTACTAAAAAGCCTAGTAGCCAAATTTCGCATTCCGTTTTTCTACGTGCCTAGCGACGATATTAGCCGCGAAGAACACGAAAAAAAAGTTCTCGAAGTAATGAGTCGCTTCGAGTTTGACTACGCGGTGCTAGCTAAGTATATGCGAATACTTAGCCCCGAATTTGTCGCGCATTATCCGCACAAAATCATCAATATCCACCACTCGTTCTTGCCCGCTTTCATCGGTGCAAACCCCTACAAACAGGCCCACGAGCGCGGAGTGAAAATCATCGGCGCGACCGCGCACTTTGTGACAAACGATCTGGACGAGGGTCCAATCATCACCCAAGACGTGGTGCGCGTAAACCACGAAATGAGCTGGCAAGACATGCGCCGCGCGGGACGAAACGTCGAAAAAACCACGCTTTCGACCGCGCTCGATCTCGTTTTTGACGAGCGCGTCTTCGTTCACGAAAACAAAACGGTGATTTTCTGATGTTTAATATCGTTCTCGTGCGCCCCGAAATTCACACCAACACGGGCTCGATCGGTCGTATGTGCGTGAACACCGGCTGCACTCTGCACTTAGTGCGCCCGCTGGGATTTTTGCTCGATGACAAACATTTGCGCCGCGCCGGTCTGGACTACTGGGAGCACCTAAATCCCGTGATTTGGGATAGTTTGGAGGCATTTTTAGATTCAAATTTGAAATACAAAGAGCGATTTTTCTTCGCCACTACCAAAACAAATCGCCTCTACACAAACGCGGAATACAAGCCCGGCGATTGGCTGTTTTTCGGCTCGGAGGGTTCGGGACTGCCGCTAGATTTGATGAGAATAAACCGCGAAAACTGCGTGACTATCCCGATGACCGCGGCGGGCAGAAGCCTAAATCAAGCCACGAGCGTTGGCATCGTTACCTACGAGGCGATTCGCCAAAATATTGATAAATTTG
>ONQI01000121.1 GCA_900319915.1 uncultured Campylobacter sp. | reverse complement strand
ACTTTCTTTCTTTATTGCTTGCACTTTTTATCGCGCTTTACGCGATTTCGGCGGTAAATAAAGCCAAAGTCGAGTCGCTAAAAACCGAGTTTATCAAGATTTTCGATTTCCCGGATAGCAAGTCGCTAAAAAATAATCCGCAAGGCGCGCAAGCTTCGGATTCCGCCAAAACTAGCCAAAGCAAAGCTCAGGCAAGCTCGCGTGCCGGCACAGAAACTACCGAGGTACCACCCCAACAAAGTAGTGGGATGGAAAATCGCAATTTGGCTCTCGATCAAGTCGAAAATCAAATTGCTATAAATTTGCCGACTGCGATCAAATTTGAAAATATGAATGCCGAAGTGCCAAATGAAATGACGAATGTGGTGCATATCATCTCGATGATGATTTCCAAGCTTCCGGGTGCGGTATCAGTGGAAGTGAGAGGCTATGCCGACGACAACGGCGACGTGCTTCGCGACTATAAACTTGGCGCAGAGAGAAGTTTTAATGTCTTAAAGATGATAGCTAGCGATGGAATCGACCCAAACATGCTTCGTTATTCATCTTATGGCGAAAAGCACGACAAACCCGAACACGCTAAGGCTGTGCGGGTGTTTTTCCGTATCGACAACCGCGACTTAAAACTTCGCGAATCTATACTTGATATGGTGCTAAATACGAATTATACGAAATTACCAGAGGAAGAATAAATCTTAACAAGGAGAAAAAATGGCTGTAAAAATTACCGATTCATGCATTACGTGCGGATCTTGTATCGACGAGTGCCCAGTGGGAGCGATTGTGGATAGCGGAAGCAATCCCGAGGGCGAAGATAGAAGTTACGTTTATGCCGACAAATGCGTAGAATGCGTGGGATATAATGATAGCCCGGCCTGTGCGAATGCCTGTCCGGTAGACGGCTGTATCGTATGGAGCGAAGTCGTAGCAGGACAACCTAGCAGAGCCGAAATCGGCGCGGACAAACGCGGCTCTAACGCGGCAGTCCTAGGTTAAATTTGAACTTTTAGAATATTTTTAGATTATTTTGATATAATCGCGTTTTTTAAAATTTCAAAGGAGATTTTCGTGGAACAAACACTATCAATCATCAAGCCAGATGCCGTTAAAAAGGGCGTTATTGGCAAGATTATCGACAGATTTGAATCAAACGGTTTAAGAATCGCCGCCGCAAAAAAAGTGCAACTAAGTGAAGATGACGCGAAGAAATTTTACGAAGTTCATAAAGAAAGACCATTCTATAAAGACCTCGTAGAGTTTATGACTAGCGGTCCCGTTGTCGTTATGGTGCTAGAAGGCGCAAATGCGGTGGCTAAAAACCGCGAACTTATGGGTGCCACAAACCCTAAAGAAGCTGCTGCGGGCACCATCAGACACGATTTTGCCGAGAGTATCGACGCGAACGCCGTTCACGGTAGCGATTGCTTGGAAAACGCGAAAAACGAAATCGCGTTTTTCTTTGCAAAAAGAGAAATTCTCTAATTCAAATTTGAATAAGTGAAGATTTCTTTTAACAAAATAAGTTCGCCCACATCTTTCAAATTTGAAAATGATGGATTGATTTTCGAGGGCGAGCTCAAACGAAAAAGTGATAAATTAGTCGCTTGCGAGGGCGTGATTAGAGGCGTATTAGCTCATAATTGCGACAAATGCGGCGCGGATATTGAGTTAAATTTGAACGAAAGAGTAGATTTAACTTTTAGCGACGGCGTTTGGGAAGACGATGAAAACGCGCTAAGCGACACAATTGAGTTTTTTGACGGCGCGATAGATTTGGGCGAAGTTTTAAACGGCGAAATTGAAGCTTTCAAAAGCGACTATTTTTATTGCGAAAAATGCAAATTTTAACAAGGAGAATAATATGGCAGTACCTAAAAGAAGAGTGAGTCACACAAGGGCGGCTAAACGCAGAACTCATTATAAAGTAACGCTTCCAATGCCCGTAAAAGACAAAGACGGTAGCTGGAAAATGCCACACCGCATCAACAAAACAACCGGCGAATATTAATTTTAAATGATAAAAATCGCAATTGACGCGATGGGCGGGGATTTTGGTCCCGAGCCTATTGTAAAGGGAGTTTGTCAGGCGCTCGCCATGAATGGTGATTTTCATGCGGTTTTGGTGGGTGACGAGGAGGAAGTTCGCGCCCTGGTACCCGAGCGTTGCCAAGAGCGTGTGAGTTACGTGAATGCAAGTGACGTTTTTCCAATGGCCGGACTTGCTACCGACGCTCTTAAGCGTAAAGATTCTAGCATTTTTAAGGCCGTTGATTTAGTCAAAAACGGTGAGTGCGAAGCGGTCGTGAGCGCGGGTCATAGTGGAGCGACGATGAGTTTGGCTACTCTTAGAGTGGGTAGACTTGATGGAGTTTCTCGACCAGGGATTGCGACTCTTATGCCTACAAGCGTTTCGGGTAAAAAAACGTTAGTTTT
>ONQI01000124.1 GCA_900319915.1 uncultured Campylobacter sp. | reverse complement strand
GATAGTTTCAAATTTGAAGATACGCAAAACATACTCGCGCAAATCAATCAAGGCGCCGTCGGGAAGTAATTCAAATTTGAAATAAACTGGCGAGCTTAATTCAAATTTGAATAGTAAAAAATGATGAATTTATTCTTGCGGGGCGATTTTGCCGAACCGCGAAGTTGAATTTGAAATAGAGCGACTAGTTGACCTTGCCCTTTTTGATCTCTTTTTTGAGTTTTTTAAGTTGCTTATCTATGGCTTTAATCTTTCGTTTTACCCATTTTTTCGCGTCTTTGTAGCGCTCTATTTCCGCGTCTAATTTTTTGATAGAATCAAATCCTTCTTGTCGCATTGTTTCAAGTTCGTTTTGAATTTTTAGAAGTTCCATTTTTTCTACCTTTAAAATTTGAATACTAGTTGCTTGTTTGCACGGTAAAGCCACCGCCTAGAGCCTTATAGACACTTACGACACTATTTAGCACATTCAATCTAGCTTTGGCGAGCTCAAGACGAGACGAGAGTAAGAGACGTTGGGCGTCAAGGTATTCGAGGTGAGTAGTGTAGCCTTCGTTGTAACGGGTTTTGGACAAGTCGAAGACGCGTTGTTGAGAATTAGCTAGATTACGCGCCGCTTTTTCTTTTGAGACTGAGTTTTGGCGCAAATCAAGAGCTTTTCTAATCTCGCCAAAGGCGGTCTTTAGTACTTTGTCATAATTTAGTACACTTGCGTTTTGATCAAGTTCGGCAAGTTCTACGTTGCTATATGTGCGCCCAAAATCAAGTAGAGGCATCGCGAGACTACCGCCCATGCTCCAAGTAGCGGCGTTAGCTGTAAAAAATCTATCAAATTCTTTGCTTGCGTAGCCAAAAGCTCCGGTGAGTGAAATACTAGGAAAATACTTTGCTCGCGCAACTCCGATTAGCGCATTGCTAGCCTTGAGGGTTTCGAGTGCTTTTGCAACGTCGGCGCGGTGGCTCAGGATATCTGCGCTAACGCCTTCTGGAACTTCCGGGGCGTTTGGGAGTGTTCTTGGCGCGCTAATGTCGCCGTTTAGGATTTCGTTTGGAGTTTTTCCTACCAAAATCGAGAGCGCGACTTGGGCTTGGACGATACTGTCGCGAAGCGTGACGAGTTGATTATAGGCACTATCTACGCTAACCTTGGCTTGATAATATACAAGCTCGGTAATCGCGCCGTTTTCAAGCTCGTTTTTGCGGTAATCAAGCGTTTCCATATAGGTTTTGAGGGAGTTTTTTAGGATTTGCTCTTGCTCGTTTAGTGAAATAAGCGTGAAATAAGTCTCGACGGTTTGCGCCGCCACGCTTAGGCGTGAGTTTTGAAAATCATATTGATTGGCTTTAAAGGTAGCTTCTTTAGCCGCTACGGTATTTCGCACTTTGCCCCAAAGATCAATTTCGTAGCTTAGTGCCCCGCTCAGACTAAAATTATTATATTTGGCGTTTTCCACGCTTTGATAAGTTTCGCTGCTAGTACGATTGCGGGTAGCGCTACCTTGCAAATTGGTATTTGGTAAATATTCCAGTTTTGCTAGTCTCATATTTACGCGTGCACGTTCGATATTATTGAGTGCGACGAGTAAATCCGTGTTATTTTTGAGCGCCGACTCGACTAAGTTGTTGAGTTTGGCATCGCCGAAATCTTCCCACCATCTATCGTTTATGGTGTATTTGTCGTACTGGTAGGTAAATTGCCCATCCATTTCCACATTGGGAAGATTTGGGCGAAACGAGCAACCCGCTAAAAATAATCCAAGCGCTAGGCAAAAAGCCTTATTCAAATTTGAAATCATAATTCGCTCCTTTTGTTTTTCGCGCGTTTAGCATCTATCCATTCGTTAAAACTTTCTAGTAAATAAAAAAATAGCGGTACGAAGAAAATCGCAATAGTCGAAGCCGCTATCATACCGCCAATGACACCCGTGCCTAGCGAGTGGCGACTCGCCGCTCCGGCGCCTGTAGCGATAGCCATAGGAAGAACGCCTAAAGTAAAAGCAAGACTGGTCATACAAATAGGTCTGAAGCGCAGTCTAGCCGCGCTGATAGCGGCATCAGCGATTGATTTGCCGCCTTTGAGATGTTCTTGCATCGCAAATTCGACGATGAGAATGGCGTTTTTGGCGGCGAGTCCGATGAGGAGCAAAAGACCGATTTGGAAATAAACGTCGTTATTTAATCCTCTCGCCCACGTAAAGAGCAGCGAGCCAAACACCGAAAACGGTACTGCGGTAAGGACGGCTAGCGGCATGAGCCAGCGCTCGTATTGCGCCGCAAGAATAAGGAAGACAAATACGAGTCCTAGCACGAAGGCCTGCGCACCGCGTCCGCTGGAGCTTACTTCTTGGTACGACGAGCCCGCCCAACCGATAGAATAATCGTTACCGAGCTCTTCTTTTATGATTTGTTGTATAGCCTCGATGGCTTGCGCCGAAGAATAGCCTGTTTTTGGTTCTCCGGTTACGTAAGCGGCCGGAAAAGCGTTGAAGCGATCGACAATGTCGGGACCTAGGCTACGTTTGAGAGTTACGAGAGCGTCGAGTGGGACAAGATTGCCGCTACTAGATTTGACATAAAGCGAGCGCAAATCTTTAGGTGCGTCGCGATATTCGTCGCCGGCTCTTAGATATACTTTGAAGGTTTTGCCTAGCAAGTTGAAGTCGTTGACGTAATATTGCCCGATAGTCGAGTTAAGTGTGGTGAAAATATCGCTAATACTTATGCCCATCATCTTGATCTTTTCTCTATCAATAGTAAGATCGTATTGCGGGAAGCCCGTATCTAGCGTAGTGCGAACGAGATTAAGCGCCGGGTGAGCGTTAGCTTTTGCCGCGATACGTTGCATATCGGCCTCAATCTCGGCGTAAGTCTTGCCGGTAATTGTTTGCGCGTAGAGCTCGAAACCGCCCGTTAGCGATAGACCCATGATAGGAGGCGGCGTAACGACGAAACTCATCGAGTTGCGATCCGTCATATAAAGCTGTCCGTTGTATTTGTTCGCAATGGCGAAGTTTGAGTTTTCGTATCCGGGGCGCTCGCTCCAGTCGTTTAGCACGATAAACATAACGCCCGCGTTTTCGCGAACCGCACTCGCTATCATATCGTATCCGGCGACTTCGGTTACGTGATGGACTCTAGAATCTTGGGCTATCATTTCGCGGATAGAGGTCATGTCTTCTTGCGTGCGAGGAAGAGTGGTGGCTGATGGCAAAGTAATCATAGCCAAATTTGAACCCTTGTCTTCTGCCGGCACTAGTCCGCCTGGGGTGGCCTTAAATAGCCCTACCATACAAAAGATAACGATGCCTACGCAAATAAGGCTTATTGTCACGTGTCTTAGCACTTTTGCCACGCCTGCGGTAAAGACGTTGGTCGAGAAATTAAAGAATTCGTTGTATTTACGCACGAACCAAAACGGCTCGGATTCTTTTTTCTTTAAGATTAGCGCGCAAAGAGCCGGCGTAAGCGTAAGAGCGACAAAGCCTGAGAAGCACACGGAAGATACTAGCGTAAGGGCAAATTGTCTTTGCATGACGCCCACAAAGCCGCCCATAAACGATACCGGCACGAAAACGGCAGAGAGCACGAGCACGATAGAAATAACCGGCGCCGTAATCTCGCTCATCGCCTTGATAGTGGCTTCTTTGACACTCAAATTTGGCTCTTCGTGCAAAATCCGCTCGACGTTTTCGATGACGATAATCGCGTCGTCCACGACGATACCGATAGCAAGCACCAGGGCGAAAAGCGTAATCAAATTTATAGTAAATCCAAAAGCGTAAATACCTATAAACGCGCCGCAAATAGAAACTGGCACGGCAAGCATCGGGATAATCGTGGAGCGCATATTACCAAGAAACATATACATAACCAAGGTTACCAAAATCATAGCTTCGATAAAGGTCTTTATGACCTCTTTAATGGAGACTTTGACAAAGCTTGTGGTTTCGTATGAAATCGACCAAGTAAGGTTACCGGGGAAGTTTCTTTCAAGCTCTTTGATGCGCTCGTTTACGGCGTCGGCGACCGCGAGTGCGTTCGCGTCGCTTTGGGCGAAAATAAGCACAGGAATCATTTCGTGGCCGTCGTATTTACCTTGTACCGTATAAGAAGCCGCGCCAAGCCTTACTTCGGCGACGTCTTTTAGACGAAGAAAGTTACCTTTTTCGCTCGCTCTGAGGATAATTTTTTCAAATTCTTCGGGTTTTTTGAGGCGACCTTCGGGCTTGATTGAATAAACGTAAGGGTTACCCATGCTGTTGGGTTGCTCGCCGAGTTTTCCCACGGCGTATTGGCTATTTTGTTCTTGTATCGCGGCGATGACTTCGGGAACGGTGATATTGTATTTTTTGAGAAGTTCGGGTTTTAGCCACACGCGCATAGCGTAGTCTTTGCTACCTAGAGCTATCGCGTCGCCTACGCCTGGGACGCGTTTTAGTTCGTCTACGACGTTGATGGTCACGTAGTTGGCGAGTTCTACGCCGTCCATTTTACCGGTAGGGTCGTAAAACGCGAGAACCTCTAGCATATTAGGGTTTCTCTCATATACTCTTACGCCCACGCGTCGCACG
>ONQI01000125.1 GCA_900319915.1 uncultured Campylobacter sp. | reverse complement strand
TTTTAGATGGTCTGTTCTGGCGGAGCACAAATCGCTAAAATACAGGTCGATCTGCTTATATGGATACTGACCCGCAACATTCCGGAGGTACTTGGCAACACGGACCGGCGTCCCGAACACCTGCTTACCGTTATCGTCTACGTATTCTCCACTGTTGGACATGCAATCAATAAAAACAAGCCCAGAGCAGTATTGATTTTGAAGTAACTTATGTGCCCATGCCTCTACATACTTTTCGATAAGCTCGAATTTCTTAATCGTATGTGGATTGGCGTGACCGATGATTGTGTCACTGCTGCTCACTGCTTGCTTCCTCCTCCGGAATTAGGTCCATAATGTCTCCGATGGTTGCAGTCTAATGCTTTGCATACAAGATTTTTAATCTGTTCAGCAATCTTAATAAGCGCAGCATCAAGAGCAACATTCAGTTTTGCAGCAGACACATCCTTAAGATAAGACCAGCGAGCTTCCGGCGGAAGATTATAAGTTTCATCCGCAAAAGTAGCTCCTTCACCAAAGAACGCTTCTTGAATATTTTTATCTTCAACATCAAGCCCTTCATAAATAAGCTTCTTTTTAAGAGCCTCAACGCCGTCTTCATATTTCTCACCAATAAACCGCAAGAAAACCAGAGTAAGCATCATATCTCTTTTTTCAAAGAATGAGCCTGAGTTACGAGCCGCACGCAAGTGGTCGCGGCACTTGAACAATATCTGATCAAGATTTAATTCTTTGTCTTCTTTCTTAGCTTTTGCCATGTTTTATGTCCTTTAACAATTTTGAAAATCGTCATACTTTTATCTTGGTTCAAATTTGAAATATAGCAAAAAAATAGTTTAAATATTCAAATTTGAATCAAGCGTGTTAGAGTTCGAGCTCTTTCCCCGTTTTTAGGTCGATTATGCGCTGATTACGGCTACCGCGGAATTTCAGAGTAATGTCTTTGAGCTCTTGGACGAATTCGCCGTCTACTAGCACGTCGATAAGAGAAAGCATCTCGTCCGTGACTTCGCAGCGGGCTTTGCCGTCTGCGGCGAGCAAGTCGGTCTCGTAAGTGTAGCCAGAATAGCACCAGATATTTTTGCGAGGGAAGCGCGCCTTAAACTCTCTCAAAAGCGGCAAAAGCGCGCGCTGATTAGCGGGCTCCATAGGCTCGCCGCCCAGCAGCGTCAGTCCCGCGATATGCGCGGGCGCGGTGGCGGTCAAAATTTCGTTTATCGTCTCAGAAGTAAACGGCTTGCCGTAGTTAAAATCCCAAGCGATTTTGTTAAAGCAACCCTTGCAAGCGTGAGTGCAGCCGCTCACAAAAAGGCTAGTTCGCACGCCCGTACCGTTGGCGACGTCGTTAAATTTGATATTTGCGTAGTTCATGATTTCAAATTTGAATTAAATTTGGGGGCGAACGGGTCAAATTTGAACCGTTCGCAAACGCGTTTCAAATTTGAATATTCAAATTTGAAACGCTCCAAAAGCCCATAAATTAGAGGTGCAAGACGCGGTCTCTGATTTCTTGGGTGCGGCCTTGGTTCCAGAATTGAGTGCCGATATATCCGCAAGTGCGGCGCGCGACGCTCATCTTGGTTTGGTCGCGGTTGCCGCAGTTAGGGCATTCCCATTCGAGTTTGCCGGACTTCTCGTCCTCGACGATTTTGATTTCGCCGTCATACCCGCAAACCATGCAATAATCAGACTTGGTGTTTAGCTCGGCATACATGATCGTGTCATAAATGTATTGCATGAGCGAAAGTACCGCGTCGATGTTGTTTTGCAGATTTGGCACCTCGACGTAGGAAATCGCGCCCCCCGGAGCTAGGCGTTGGAAATGAGATTCTTTGGCGAGTTTGCTAAACGCGTCGATATTTTCGGTAACGTGGACGTGATAAGAGTTGGTGATGTAGTTCTTATCGGTTACGCCAGGAATCACGCCAAAGCGACGTTTGAGCATACGCGCGAAGCGATAAGTGCTGGACTCGAGCGGAGTGCCGTAGGTCGAAAAGTCGATATCGGTCTCACCTTTCCATTTCGCGCAAGCGTCGTTGAGTTTTTGCATCACGGCAAGACCAAATTTTTCGCCCTCGGGCGTGGTGTGAGAAACTCCCTTCATATAGTAGACGCACTCCGCGAGACCCGCGAAACCTAGCGAAATCGTAGAATATCCGTGGAAAAGTAGCTCGTCGATTTTTTCGCCCGGAGCGAAACGCGCGATTGCGCCGTGTTGCCAAAGTATTGGCGCGACGTCCGAGCGCGTGCCAAGAAGTCTTTTGTGGCGGCACATAAGCGCGCGGTAGCAGAGATTTAGGCGCTCGTCTAGGATTTTCCAGAATTTATCCTCGTCTTTGTTCGAGCTTAGGGCTACGTCGACGAGATTTAGCGTTACGACGCCTTGATTGAAGCGACCGTAGTATTTATGCATGCCTTTTTTCCAGTTTTTAGCTTTGGCATAGTTTTCGTTCATGCTGCTGCGATCGGGCGTGAGGAAGCTGCGACATCCCATGCAAGGATACACGTCGCCGTTTTTGTATTCTTTCATAATTTTTTCGCTGATGTAGTCTGGCACCATGCGTTTGGCGGTACATTTAGCGGCTAGGACGGTAAGATCCCAGTATTTCGTGCCCTCGCGGACGTTGTCTTCTTCGAGGACGTAGAGAAGCTTAGGGAAGGCCGGCGTGATATAGACGCCTTGCTCGTTTTTGACGCCCTTGATGCGTTGATTTAGCATGATTTCGATGATGAGGGCGAGGTCTTCTTTGATTTGACCGTCGGGCACTTCGCCTAGATACATAAACACCGACACGAACGGCGCTTGACCGTTGGTAGTTTGGAGCGTGATAAGTTGGTATTGTATGGTTTGCACGCCGGCTTCGACCTCGCGGCGCACTTGGTCTTCGATAAATTTACCAAATTTGTCTTCGTCCATATTTACACCTAGTTTATCAAACTCGGCGCGATATTTTTGGATGAATTTTTGGCGTGAAATATCAACGAACGGCGCAAGATGAGAAAGAGTGAACGTTTGACCGCCGTATTGGCTGCTTGCTACTTGCGCGACGATTTGGCTAGTGAGCGTGCAGGCCGTTTGGAAGGATTTTGGCTTATCGATGCCAACCTCGCTAATGACCGTGCCGTTATTTAGCATGTCTTCGAGATTTATGAGGCAGCAGTTATACATGTGCTGCGCAAAATAATCGCTATCGTGGAAATGCAAAATGCCGTCTTTGTGAGCCTTGACGACGTCTTCTGGGAGCAAGAGACGCTCCGTGAGGTCGCGAGAGACGGTGCCCGCCATATAGTCGCGTTGGACTGAGACGACGGCGGGATTTTTGTTTGAGTTTTCTTGCTTGACTTCTTCGTTGTTAAAGTCTAACAGCGTGAGCATTTTTTCGTCGGTGACGTTTTCTTTACGCGCGAGAGAGCGTTTATAACGATATGTGATATATAGACGCGCGACCTTGTATGCACCCTCTGCCATGATGAGTTCTTCGACGTTGTCTTGGATTTCTTCGACGCTTAGTGTGTGGGTCGATTTTTTAGCGATTTCCTCGACAGTATCGGCTATTTTGGCGATTTGCGCGTCACTGAGACGCTCAAATTCTACGGGTTCTTCATTATTCGCTTTGATGACGGCGTTGGCGATTTTTTCTTTGTCAAAATCAACCTCTTGACCACTGCGTTTTAGAATCTTCATACCCGTTCTCCTTTTGTTGAAAGTGAAAGAGGATTATATTCAAATTTGGCTTGAAAGGCGGTTAAATTAGAAATTAACTTTTTTATTTGAAGCAATTTTCAGCAATTATCAAATTTAAATAAAGTTCGATTTTGTCGCGCTCGCGAGGAAATTCAAATTTGAATAGTTTTCATTATCGACACGCGGGGCGGAATTTATTCAAATTTGAATGGAAACAATAAAATTTTTTAGTGGGTTTTCAAATTTGAATAATTCAAATTTGAATTGGGTGAAGCGATTTTTGAAATATTTTCGGGGTCGCGAACAAAAATCGCGCTAGATAGAATACGGAATTCATCGATGCGCGTATTTTTACGAAGTCGCCCGAAAATAGCCAAAAGTGCAAGCTTGTCAAAAAAATCTTACGATTTTTTTGGCGTAACTAGCATATTTACGTATCTTCCTTCTAGATTTGGTGCTTTATCTCGCTCGGCAAACTCGCTCATCGCCGCCCAAATGCGCTCTAGCATATTTACGCCGACTTCTGGATTTGCCATTTCGCGTCCTTTGAGAAAAACGCGAAATTTCACGTGTTTGCCCTCGCTAAGAAATTCTTGCGCGTGCTTAATTTTGTAATTGAGGTCGTTTTGCGCGGTTTTTGCCGAGAGTTTGATTTCTTTTATCTCGATGGTTTTTTGCTTTTTCTTAGCTTCTTTTAGCTTTTTCTCTTGTTGATAGCGAAATTTGCCATAATCCATGATTTTGCAAACCGGCGGCTTGGCGTCGGGCGCCACTAGAACTAAATCTAGCCCCATTTTAGAGGCGATATTTAGCGCCTCTTGTCTGCTGACGACGCCGTAAACCGTGCCGTCATCGCCCACACACCTCACTTCGCTCGCGCGAATATCTTCGTTGAGATATACTTCTTCTTTACTCAAAAATTCACCTCGTGTAATTTAGTGGTTACGAAATTCAAAAATTCCTCCAAAGTTTGGTTTTTTTGCTCGCGCGCCCTGCGGTCGCGAAGAGCCACGCCGCGGTTTGCGACTTCCGCGTCGCCAAGGACGATTATCATCGGCACTCTTTGTTTTTCGGCGGTGCGGATTTTTTTATTTAGAGTTTCGTTTTTATCAAAAATCTCGCTATCTATATCGAGCTCTCTTAGTTTGGCGGCGATTTCTTTGGCGTATGCAAAATGCGCCTCGCCGATAGGCACGATCGCAACTTGCGTAGGCGCGAGCCAGAACGGAAGCTCGCCTGCGGTGTGCTCGATGAGAATGCCGATAAACCTCTCGAAACTTCCCAAAATCGCTCTGTGAAGCATGACTGGTTGCTTTTTCTCGTTATTTTCGTCTATATAGCTAAGACCAAAACGCGCAGGTAGGTTGAAATCGACTTGCACGGTACCGCATTGCCATTTGCGTTTTAGGGCGTCTGTGATTTTGATATCGATTTTAGGCCCGTAGAACGCGCCGCCGCCCTCGTCGATACCGTATTTAAATCCTTTTTCGTCAAGCGCGTTTTTAAGCGCGTTTGTGGCGATTTCCCACACTTCGTCGTCGCCCACGGCTTTGGTAGGTTTGGTTGAGATTTCCATCTCGTATTCGAAATCAAAAGTTTTCATTAGCAAATCGACAAAATCTAGGATTTCATAGACGTTTTCTTTAATTTGGTTAGGCATACAGAAAATATGCGCGTCGTCTTGAGTGAATTCCCTCACGCGGAATAGTCCGTGCATAACGCCGCTTTTTTCGTGTCTGTGCACTACGCCGTATTCGCAAAATTTAAGCGGCAAATCGCGATAAGAGCGCACGTCGCTTTGATAGACTTTGATGTGTCCCACGCAGTTCATCGGTTTGATACCGTATTCTTGCTCGTCGATGAGCGTAAAATACATATTTTCTTTGTAATTTGTGTAGTGACCGCTGATTTTCCACGCGTCGGACTTGAGGATTTCAGGGCCGCGTACGGGCTCGTAGCCTCTGCGACGAAGTTGGCGATAGAGCTTTTCTTCGAGTTTTACGCGCATTCTAGCGCCGTTTGGTAACCAAATCGGCAAGCCCATTCCGATATCTTCGTCAAAGGTGAAAAACTTCATCTCCGCGCCGAGTTTGCGGTGGTCACGTTTTTTGGCCTCTTCAAGCATGGTTAGGTGCTCTTTTAGGCTGTCTTTGTCCGCAAACGCGGTGCCGTAGATACGAGTGAGCATCTCGCGTTTTTCGTCTCCGCCAAGATACGCGCCGGCAATGCGAGTGAGTTTAAAAAATTTAAGCATTTTCGTATTTGGCACGTGCGGTCCGCGGCAAATGTCTTCATAATCGCCTTGCGCGTAAAGACTTACGGTGCCGTCCGGAATACGTTTTAAGACTTCTTGTTTTAGGTCGTCGGCAGCGTATCTAGCCGCGACTTCGCTTTTGGTGGAATTGATTTTTTTAATTTCAAATTTGGCTTCGGCAAGCTCTTTCATCTTTTTTTCGATGTCTTTTAGGTCGTCTTCGCCAAGCTTTTCGCCGTCCGCTTTGGTCACGCGCATATCGTAGTAAAATCCGTCCTCGATAGCGGGTCCCACGAAAAATTTCGCGCCCGGATACAGCTCTTTGACCGCCGCCGCCATAAGGTGCGCACAGGAGTGTCTGATAACTTCGAGGGCCTCTTTGCTATTGCCCCAAACTATGGGCTCGCCGCCCTCGCCTTTGTAACTTTGGGTATCGACGATTTCGCCGTTCACTTTATATGCGATAATATCGCTCATTTATAGTCCTTTTTACCGTTGCTCTTCCAAACTTCGGAAAATCAAAATATTTGATTTTAGCGAAGTTTGTTTTAACTTTGACTTAATCTAGGCGCGATTTCAGGGGGATTTGTTCAAATTTGAATATTCAAATTTGAACCGCGCGCAAGGGAATTTTGCGATGATTTTTGGCGTTGCGAGCAAAAATCGCACCAGATAGACCAAAAAGACTCATCGACGCGCGTATTTTTGCGAAGTCTCGCCAAAAAGCGCGCAAAATCACCTGCGCGATTGGGATTTGGCGATTATGATTAGGCGAATGAGCTGCGCCACCGCGCTCACCGCCGCCGCGACGTAAGTCATAGCCGCCGCGCTTAGGACTTTTTTCGAGCCCGCAACTTCGCCGCGCTGTAAGATACCGTATTCTTCAAGCATAATAAGAGCCCTGCGGGAGGCGTCAAATTCCACGGGCAGGGTAACGATTTGAAACAAAATCCCCAGCGAAAACAGCCACACGCCCACTTGCGCGAAAATGGGCGAGAGACCGAGCGCGAGACTGGCTAAAATAATGGGAATACCAAGCTTACTGCCGATGTTTGCCGCCGGCACAAGGGCGGTGCGGATTTTTAGCGGCGCATATCCCGTGTAGTGTTGGAGCACGTGTCCGCATTCGTGCGCGGCGACGCCGATTGCGGCTAGCGAGGTCGAGTCGTAGACGGCGTCGCTTAGATTTACCACGCGACGGCTAGGGTCGTAATGGTCGGTAAGCTCGCCCGCGACGTGATTTACGCTCACGTCGGAGATTGCGTTGCGAGAGAGGATTTTGCGCGCTACGTCCGCGCCGCTGAGTCCGCACGAGGCCCGCACGCCCGCGAACTCGGAATAGGCGGACTTGACTTTGTTGCTCGCCCACATACTAAGAAGCGCGCCCAAAGCCACAAGGATATAAGTCCAGTCAAAGCCGCCCGCAGCCGAAGCGTTCGCGGCTAATTGGTTTAGCATTTCGTCCATTTTTCGTCCTTTATTACATTCAAATTTGAATATCGCGAGTCTATAATAACCCCACTTTTTTATCTTCGCCAAACGCCGAACTTACTTCGCGTTTGATTTCTTCCTCGAAAGTCGCCATGCGAAAAATCCCGTCTTCGCTGATGGCTGTTTTTAGAGCGGCGTTTTTGACGACAAGCACGATTTGCGCGCCGCTTAATTCAAATTTGGCTAGTTTGCCCGCGTCAAATTCCGCCTCGAATTCCGCGTTTTTAGGTAGGGCGCGTTTCCAGATTTCGAGCCGCTCTTCGTAGGTCGGTTTTTTGAACTCGATTTTGTAATCAAACCTGCGCGAAAACGCGTGGTCTAGGCTTTGCATAAAGTTCGTGGTGGCGATGAGCACGCCTTCGAAACGCTCGATTTGCTCTAAGAAAATATTTTGCATTTGGTTGTGCATTTTATCGGCGCCGCTGCTCGTCTCCACGCGCGTGGAGAGGAATTGGTCGGCCTCGTTTAGTAGCAGCACGGGCTCGCTCTTAGTTTTGGCGCAAATATCGCGATACGTATCGAAAATCTTGCGCACGTTTTGCTCGCTCTCGCCCACGTATTTGCTGAGAATTTTGGAACAATCAAAGCTAAGAACTTGCTTTTTGAGACTTTTGGCAAGGCTTATCGCACTCATCGTCTTGCCCGTGCCTGGACTGCCGTAAAAAATCACTTTAACGTCGATGTTTTTGCGAGATTTTACGCCCCACGCGTTGAGGCGCGCGAGCACGTTTTTGTCGACTTGTTTGAGGATATTATCAAGTAGCTCGCGGGTTTGCTTATTTAGCACGACCGCATCAAGGTCGCTCGTAGGCTCGATAAGCTCGAAAATCTCGCTATCTTTGACCATAGATTCAAGCTTGAGTTTTTTGCTTTTGCGCTCGTTTTGGGGGTGCATCACGGCGCCCAGCACCTCGTCGGTGATGAAAAAATTGCGGCTCACGACGTTGGTAATCGGCGTCCAAACCTCGTCATAATCGACAAGTCCGCTCTCAATCAAATTTGAACCCTCTTCGAGCAGACTTCGCGCCTTCATACGCTCCATTTCTCCTCTACTCACTAGCCCGACAAGAGCGTTTAAATCGCGCAAAGTCTCGTTTTCGCCGCCGTATTCTTCTTTGAGTAGCGCTAGAAAAATGAGCTGCTCTTTTTGACTTAGCGAATTGTCTTTGAAAATCTGCTCACAGGGCAAATAAATTTTGCTGATTTTGAGCCTAGAGGCGATGACGCTCTCGATTTGGGCGATTTTTTCGTCGGTTTCGGGCGAGCGCGAATTTTGACGTTGCCTATAAAATTCTATGCGCAAAAACTGATCTTTGAGGTATTCGAGGTGGTCTGCGTAAGGCTTGGGCTCTGGCATCTCGAAGCTTGCTTGGCCGTCTTCTAGCAAATGCAAAAGCGCGTCGCTGGGGCTTACTTCCGAATAAAGCATCGCTAGAAGGCTCGTGCCGGGGCGCGCGTTTTCTTTATAGTATGGATAGGACTGCGTCAGATAACCCGCGTCCACGAGGCTTTTGACCTTTGGAAGACGCCCTACAAAGTCGAGGTTTTTGTTGCCATACACGGACGTGAGCAAATCGATAACGCTAGGCGCGTTCGTACCGGTTACAAATAATCCGCACGCTTGCCTAAGTATGCGCAGCTCGTCCTCGTCGCAACGAAGTAATGAAAAAATCTCGCTTTTGCGATTGTCGCCTAAGAAGTCTTCAAGGTATTTCACACTCGACCTTTATTCAAATTTGAAATCTTTTATTTCTATTTTCACGCGGTTTTTGGCGTCTTCAAAAGTCGCCTTATCGCCGCAGACCGCGTATTTTAGCGAAAGTTCGCTTATATTTTGCGTAAAGCCGCAACTAGTTTTTGTCGCGTCTCGCCCCCCAAAAATCGGCGCAAGCGAAATGATAT
The DNA here is from genome assembly GCA_900319915.1 of uncultured Campylobacter sp. Classification (GTDB taxonomy): domain Bacteria; phylum Campylobacterota; class Campylobacteria; order Campylobacterales; family Campylobacteraceae; genus Campylobacter. The sequence goes on along the minus strand of ONQI01000125.1, from coordinate 12,444 downwards.
CCTCAAGCAAACCCGCGTAATGCTCGCGCCCGAAAAACTTGCGGTTAAACGCGAGGGGCTCGTCGCACGCGCCGTTTATGCATATTTGCTCGCCGATTTTTAGCTCGAGTACGCTTTTGCCGCTATTATAAATTTGAACTTGAGTAAATTTATTGTAGCGGTGGATAAATCCGGCGTCGTTGATGCGAAGTTTGGGGGTTTTGATGAGCATAGAGATGGATTTGCTAGACTTTGGCGCGCTCGCATTTACTCCCGCGCAGCCCGCAAAAACAATAAGCGGCAATAAAAATACAAATATTCTATTCAAATTTGACCTTTTTTCTTTAAATTTAAGCTGCTTTTCAGCATAAAGAAAGTATAATTACAATCTTTAACTGATGGCCCCTTCGTCTAGTGGTTAGGACATCGCCCTTTCACGGCGGTAACATGAGTTCAAATCTCGTAGGGGTCACCACTAATCCTCCCTTTTCAAATTTGATAATAATCCGAGATTTTATAAGCCGCTAATCTAAATTTGAAATTCAAATTTAGATTACAGCCCGGCTTGTTCTACAGCTTTAGCTTGATAATCGGCGATAAGCGGGTCGATGATTTCGTCAAACGAACCTGTCGCCATAATCGCGTCTAAGCGATATAAGGTGAGGTTTATGCGGTGATCGCTAATGCGGTTTTGAGGATAGTTGTAAGTGCGAATACGACCACTTCTATCGCCGGTACCGACTTGTTCTTTGCGCTCTTTGCTCTCTTTTTCGCGGCGCTCTCTCTCTTGCATATCGTAGAGCCTTGCTTTTAACACTTTTATCGCCGCGTCTTTGTTTTTGTGCTGACTTTTGCCGTCTTGGTTGACGACGACGAGACCAGTTGGAATGTGTGTAACGCGCACCGCGCTATCTGTGGTATTTACAGACTGTCCGCCGTGTCCGGAACTACGCATAACGTCGATTTTAAGGTCGTTTGGGTTAATTTCTATCTCGCTGTCAAGGACTTCTGGCATGATGGCGACCGTGATGGCCGAAGTATGCACGCGCCCTTGGCTCTCGGTCTCGGGAACGCGCTGAACGCGGTGCGTGCCGCCTTCAAATTTGAGTCTAGAATACGCGCCCGCGCCCTTTACTAGCAAAATAATTTCCTTATATCCGCCCACGCTGCCCTCGCTAGCACTCACAATTTCATATTTGTAGCCTCTTAGTTCGGTGTAGCGCATATACGCGGCTGCCAAATCGCCCACGAATAGCGCGGCTTCGTCGCCGCCGGTGCCTGCGCGAAGTTCCAAAAATATATTTTTTTCGTCGTTGGGGTCTTTTGGAATAAGAAGGATTTTTAGCTCTTCTTCGGTTTTTACGCGTTCATCTTCGAGGGTTTTTAGCTCGTCTTTGGCGAGTTCGCCAAGCTCCGCGTCTTCGAGTAGAACTTTGTTTTCTTCGATGGATTTTAGGATACCTAAATATTTGTCGCTTGCCGATTTAATAGGCTCTAAATCACTTTGCTCTTTTGAGAGCTTGGTCATTTTGGCCACGTCGGAAATGACGGCGGGATCGCTAAGAAGAGCGGTAAGCTCCTCATAGCGGTCAATGAAGGGTTGTAATTTGCCCGCTAACATTCAATTATAGAGAATTGACGAGTTTTGCTAGGCGGCTCACTCTTCTAGAGGCAGTTTGTTTTTTGAGGAAACCGCGGCTTACGAAGCTGTGAATTGCTTGGTTAGCAACTTTAAGAGCCTCGCTAGCGGCGTTTTTGTCACCTGCTACGGCCGCTTCGCGAACCGCTTTTGTGATGTTTTTAAGCCTAGTGCGATAAAAGCGATTTGCCTCTGTTCTTTTTACGGTTTGTCTTGCTCTTTTTTCGGCTGATTTATGATTTGCCATTTTTTACCTTTTCTGTAATTTTTAGCCTGCGATTATAGCCAAAGTATTATTAAATTTCGCTAAATTTAAGCCCTGTTTCAAATTTCAAATTTGAATGCTTGCTTCTGCCGCCCGTACCCTAATTTCTTCAAAAGTCGTTTTTTCTACGATTTCGCCGTTTAAAAATACCGTTCTTAGTTTGTTTTGACGACCGCCGAGCTCGCCAAGCGGCACGCTTTGATATTTTCCCTCGCGTTTTACGAGGGCTAGGCGACCGCTTTTTGAATGTTTAGAGGGGTCTGAGTTTGGATTTTTACTCACACCCACCCAATTCTCGCCATCGTTTGAAACTGCATTTAACTTCATCGCAAAGCGCAAAGTGTCGCGGTTGAGGTGTTGAAGCAAAGCTCCGCCCATACCAAAACTAATATTATCGGCGCTTATCTTGCGCTCTTTTAGCTCTTCTAATACCGCTCCTAGCGTCTTTTCGTCTATACCGTCGCCATAAATTAGGCGAATATGATTAGGCAAGACTTTGTAGCCAAGCTCGTTTACGCTATATCCGGCAATTTCCATCATACGCTCCAAAGACGCCGCAGCCATAGTTACCGGATTGCCGCTATCGGGACGAAGGACAACCGTGCCGCCTTTTTCTTTGACACGATCAAACAAATCCGTCCAAATACCGATGGCGTTTAGCGCGTCATAACTATCTATAACGCAAGCGAACGTTCCGCTACCAAAGCGCGCCGCCATATTTTCGTAAGCCGCGCTTTCATTTTCCACGCCCCACGCCGTAATCGTGCTGTGTTCTGCCGCGGGTATGCTAAATCCCGCTATGTCCGCACCATAAAACTCTCTGGCAAAAAGCGCGCCAGAAATCGTATCCGTGCCCTTAAAATTAATAAGATGAGCGCTGCCGCCAAGTCCCGCGCTCTCAAAACTGCTAACTCCTCTCGCGCCAAAATCGTGCAAGCGAAAGTCCACCGTGCGAGGATCACCCGTTTCGCTAAGGTATTTCAAAATCGTTTGCTTATAAAAAAAGCTGTTCGTGGCGACCGTGGTAGGATACCAAATACCCCGCAAAAGCGCGGTTTCCACATATTGAGGCAACCAAAAGCACGCGGGGTCGGTGTTGCGCAATTGGACTAGCACGCTACCCGTGTCTACGAGCGTCCCCTCGGCTACCGCTTCGATTTGGAGTGGTAGAGCGCCGCCGTGAGCGTCTAGGATATGTCGCCAGCCTTTTTCGTTAAAAGGCTCGCCGTGCCTAGAAGCAAAATCCTTGGCTTCTAGGATATCGTCCCCCGTTATTTTTTGGCTAAGATATTTCATTAAAAAGGCTTGAAGCCCGTAAAATAGCACTTTGCCTCTACCTCCGCCGCGAGATTCTACATAAGAGCTAGCGTATTTCATATCCTTTGGATACTGCAAAAAATGAGAGAGCTTATAGCTATCGGCGTTTAAAATCGGATTCATGGCTGTCCTTTTTCCGCGTAATTTTAGCGGATTTCATCTCAAATTTGAATTAAATTTGAATAAGCCCCAGCGAGGCGGCGAAATTTTTTGCGCTCCCCGGGTCAAATTCCGCGCTTTTGCCTAGTTTTTCGCCGTTTGGCGCGACGACGCGTTCAAATTTGAAATCCAAATCACTCGTGGCTACCACGTAGCATCGATTTTGAAGCGCGAGCGCGCGGACTAAAATCTCAAATTGCTCGCCTCTGCCCGCGCCCCACATAGCGGGCACAAGTATGACGTCCGCGCTCTCCAGCGCCCTCCAAAGCGCGGTAAAACGCAGCTCGAAGCATATGAGCGCGCCAAACTTCACACCGCCAATCTCGAAAACGCGCACCTCGCTCGCATCGCCCGCGCTGAATTTTTCATCCTCGCCGTTTGGGGTAAAAAGCGCGGTTTTGGCCCTGCTATAGACTTCGCCCAAGTGCGAAAAAATCACTATTTCATCGCGCCCGCCTCTAGCCAAGCAAAGCGCCGCGAACGCGCCCGGTTTCAAATTTGAAACAATCTCGCCAAAAAGCGCGCTATCGTTCAAATTTGAATACCCCGCAACGGGCAACTCCCCAAAAAGCGCGAAATCGCCGCTTTTCAAATTTGAAACCTCGCGCAAGAGTTCGTTTCTGCGCGCCGCTTCGCCCACGCTATGTAAAATCACGCTTTTTAGAATCATTTTCGCCTCCTATTCTATGCCGCTCGCCCATCGCCAAAACGGGCTAATCTCGATTTTTAGCCCCTCGTGAGCCGTTTTTAGCTCGCCCGCGTTGCTGACGACGAGTGCGCGCGTTATTCCCAAATCCAAAAACTCCCGCGCTCTTTTTTTCACGCGAAGCGCCGCGAGCTCGGGATCTGAAAACGGCGAGACCGTGATCGCTAGAGCGCGCCCCGCTAAAACGAAGTCCGCAAAGCTCGTAAATACGGGCTCTTGCTCCATTTTAGCAAGTTCGCAAAAAACCATATTTGCTATCACCGCGCGAGGGTCTTTAGATATTGCTAACAGGCTTTTTAGCGCGAAATCGCCGAAAAACACGCGGCGAAATTTCGCTTTCTCGTCGCTTGAAGCGACAAAGCCTATCGCGCCCGTTTCTTCGAGTGTCGCCAAAGTGCGGTAAAATCTATCTTTGGAGAGTTTTTCGCTTTCTTTGATTTCCCTAAAAACCTGCAACGCGGCAAGCGGCGAGGACAGGCGAGGAGCTAGGCGAGAGAGGATTTTGCGCTCTAAAGGCTCGAAACGCGCCAAAAAAGATAATCTCAGTCCCTCCGCGCTCGCGGCTTTGGCGCATTCTGGCGAGTTACCCAAAGCCAAAAAGTGCGAAAACGCCGCGCCTTCGGCGAGCGGGCGGGGATAAAAAGCGATAAACTCCTCGAAATCAAGCCCGCGCAAAGTCAAATTTGAATAATCTTTCAAATTTGAATTATCATAGCGGCTTGCGACGACGACATTTTCGCATTTAAACTCGCTCGCAAAACCGCGCGGAGCGCTATCGATGCAAAGCGCCTCGATTTCGTTTTTGGCAATAAATTCGTCCAAAACGCCCAAAAAATCAAAGTTTGCGAGCCGCAAATCTGCCAAATCTATATACAAAAACTTTTCAAATTTGAATAAAAAATCGAGAGCGAGCGCGGTTTTGCCAACACCCGCGCCGCCTTTGAGCCAAGTTTTTTTGTGCTCTATTTGCGCTTTTCGCGGGATAAACTCACCCTTCGCGGGCGGATTTTGAAACAAAAAATCAAGAACGCTAGTCAAAAAGCGAGCCTTGCGAACGTAAGTGGAACGAACGGCGCGTGAGGTCGTTTGGGCCGTATTTTGCCAGAGCCTCCACGTGCGCTTTGACGCCGTAGCCTTTGTGTTTAGCATAGCCAAAATCCGGATAAAGCGCGTCGAAACGGCGCATTTGGCGATCGCGGCTGACCTTGGCGATGATGCTGGCCGCGCTCACTTCGGGCACTTTCGCGTCGGCTTTTATCATCGTCTCAACTCCATTCACGCCGTAAGCGCAGTTGCCGTCATAAATGATTTTGGCGGTCTCAAAGCGGTGTTTTATCACGTTTAGAGCCCGCGCGAGACACGCGCTAAGCCCGATTTCATCGACTATGGTATTGCGAAAATACACCACCACGTAATCGCAAAACGGCGTAAGCGCGTCGAAAATCCGCTCGCGCCTAGCTTCTGTTAGCTTTTTAGAATCCGTGAGATTCAAATTTGAAATCTCTTTTTCAAATCCCGCCCTAAACACGCAACCCGCGACCACGAGTTCGCCCGCGAGCGCGCCGCGCCCGGCTTCGTCTATGCCACAAACTATTGATTTTGCAGACGAGCAAAGCCCGTCTTTGCGCTCGGAACTCGCGCCGAGGGAACCTCGCGCTTCGCGTGATTTGTCCGGCTTGCGCGGCCTAAATTTATCGGTTTGCGCCATAAATCAACCCTAATTCAAATTTGAAACGTTTTCTAGTCGCATTTTGCGGCGACGATGTGCTAGCGACCCCAAAAACGCCGCGAGAATAAAGCCAAATCCTATCGTGCCCGTAAGCGCTTCGCTCACCTCGTGAAAAATATCCGCAAACATGATAAGCGCAAGCGCGAGTATAGCGTAATGCGCGCCGTGCTCGAGGTAGCAAAACGCCTCCAAAGTCCCGCGTTCTACCATGTAGAGCGTCAGAGACCTCACAAACATCGCGCCCACGCCAAGACCAAGCATGATGATAAAAATATTTTCGCTCATCGCAAACGCGCCTATGACGCCGTCAAAGCTAAAACTCGCGTCCAAAGTCTCCAGATACAAAAACCCCGCTAGCCCAGTCCTAGCCGCGCCCGCGCCGCCAAATATCTCGCCAAACATCCCCAAAGCGATATGTAGCGCGACCGCTCCAAAATACGCCGCCGCGAGCCCCGCGTCGCCCGTATACAGCGTGAGCGCCACGCCCGCAAGCACGCTAACAAACACCGCCGCGCCACTCACGCCGGCAAGCCGCCTAACAAGGAAATTATTTTCGATCCAAGAAAGCCAGTGGATTTCGTTTGGCGAAAAGAAAAACTCGAGCGCCACTAGTAGCAAAAACGCCCCGCCAAAGGCGTAAATCTCGCTTTTGTTCGCCGCTAAATGCGCGTGGTAGCTTTCAGGATCGTTTAGCGCGAGCGAAAAAGTCTCGCCAAGCCCTAAATGAGCGGCAACTGCGACGATAAAGACGGGGAATAAAAACCTCATCCCAAAAACCGCCACGGGAATACCAAAAACAAAAAATCTGCGTCGCCACGTCTCGCTCATGTCCGCTAGGACTTTGGCGTTTACCACGGCGTTATCAAAACTCAAACTAATCTCTAGCACGGCAAGAAGCGCGCAAATATAAGCCGCCTCGACACCACCTATCGCCCACGCCGCCACGCACGCCGCGAGCCCCAAAATAATAGAAAAATAAAAATACTTCATAGCGCGGATTATAGCAAACTTTTATTCAAATTTGAATATAATGCGCTAAAAAAACGATTTTTGGGGGCTAAATGGATAGTATCGAGAGTATGCGATGCGCTCAAATGGCGGACGCGATAGCCGACGAAGTAGAGCTCACGCCGCGCCTTTACGACGCGTTTTGCGAGGTACCGCGCGGGAGATTTGTGGGCGGGCGCGACCCGTATTCGCTCGCCGCGCACCCTATCGGTGGGGAACAGTGGATTAGCTCGCCGCTTACGGTCGCAAAAATGACGCTCGCACTGGAAGCTGAAAACTGCGATAATATCCTAGAAATCGGCTGTGGAAGCGGGTATCAAGCCGCGATTTTGGCTCGTCTCGCGCATAGGATTTTTAGCGTGGAAAGAGTAGAAAACCTCGCCACTAGCGCCAAAGAGCGGCTCGCCGCGCTAGGAGTTAGAAACGTGTTTGTGCGCTACGACGACGGCAACGGCGGATGGAGAGGCTACGCGCCGTATGATAGAATATTGCTTAGTTGCGCCTGCGAAAGCGTGCCGGAGGGATTATTTCGCCAACTCAAAGACGGCGGGATTTTGGTAGCTCCCGTAGGCAACGAACACGGTCAAGTCATCACGAAATACGTCAAAAATGGGGAAAATATCAGCGAAACGAGGCTTGACAACTGCGACTTCGTGCCGCTATTAAAAGGAAGGGCTTGATCAAATTTGAAATGGTGCCTAGGGGGAGACTTGAACTCCCGACCTCCGGCTTATGAGACCAGCGCTCTAACCAGCTGAGCTACCGAGGCACAAAAATGAGAGAGAATTATATTCAATCTTAACTTATAAACGCTTTAAAAAGGAGAAAAAATGAAAAGTATTTTCGGAGCCCTAACGGGCGTGCTGCTAGTGCTATTTTTCGTCGCCGGAGCGATGTTTGACGAGTTTATTCACAAAATCAAAGCAAGCGAAAATCCCGCGAGCGTGCAAACATCGGCCATAAAAGAAGACGCCGTCGAGGTGAGCGCAAATATCGAAGCGAACGTCAAAATCACGCCTAGCCTCTTTGTCGCGCACCCTAGCTTTTACGCGAGCGACGAGCTAAAAAATAAGCCCGAACTCACGTCGGAGGATAAAGCCGCGATAAACGCGACTTTCGCGCGCATCACGGAACTTGCCGCAAAAAGCGGTATTTGCACGGGCGGCGCGTATCAAGTCTATCCTGTCAGGAGCAAAGACGACGCGACCAAACAATGGCTCGCGGCCTCGCTCGAGTGTAAAATCACGCGCGAAAAACTAAATGATTATTCAAATTTGATGAACGAAATAGAAAAAACGCTCGCGAGCGATAAATTCGTGCGCGCCGACCTCGCGGCGTTTGAGCAAAGCGTGAGCGAAGAAGACGCCGCGAAGGCTAGAACCGAGCTTGAAAGTAAAATTTTTGCCAAAATTGCCGAAAACGCGAATGCGCTAAGCGAAAAATTAGGCAAAAAGTGCGAAGCTCGCAAAATCGCGTATTCGCAAAGCGCATGGCATTTGGCTAGAGCGGGTGCGAACCTCATGAGCGCCAAAGACGGCACCACTCTGCCGATCGCGAGAGACGAAAAGCAAACCATGAGCGCGGACGTAACCTATATCTGCCGCTAACGCACCCTCAAATTTGAACGCTCCGCGCGTCGAGGGTATTCAAATTTGAATATAAATTTAGCAATTTTTTGCTATAATTCCGCCAAAAACAAGGAGCAAACAATGTTCGCTAGACTAAGAAGACTTAGAATTAACCCAAATATCCGCGATATGGTAAGAGAAACGCATCTTGGCGTGGAGGACTTCATTTATCCGCTTTTTGTCGTCGAAGGCGAGGGCGTCAAAAACGAAGTCGCCTCGATGCCCGGCGTATTTCAAATGAGCCTTGATAATATTCTAAAAGAGTGCGCCGAAGTGGAGAAACTGGGCATAAAATCAATTATTTTATTTGGAATTCCAAGCGTAAAAGATAGCGTAGGCAGCGACGCGCTAAACGACGAAGGACTCATCGCACGCTCGGTGCGCGCCATCAAAAAAGAATTTCCAAATTTAGTCGTTGTTACCGATCTTTGCTTTTGCGAATACACAGATCACGGGCATTGTGGCATATTAGACCTCGCGCACGGCACGGTGGACAACGACGCGACGCTCGAAATCTCGGCCAAACAAGCCCTCGTGCATGCAAGAGCGGGCGCGGACATGATAGCGCCTAGCGGCATGATGGACGGTATCATCGAGACTTTGCGAAAAGCTCTTGACGAGGCCGGATTTGTAAATTTACCGATAATGGCGTATTCTACGAAGTTTGCGAGCTCTTACTACGGACCGTTCCGCGACGTGGCGGAGAGCGCGCCTAGTTTCGGCGATCGCCGCAGCTACCAAATGGATCCCGCAAACCGCCTAGAAGCCATCGACGAGAGCCTCCAAGACGCGGCTCAAGGCGCCGATATTCTCATGGTCAAGCCGGCTCTTGCTTACCTCGACATCGTCCGCGAGGTCAAAAACCGCACGTTACTCCCGCTTTGTGCTTACAACGTCAGTGGCGAATACGCGTTACTCAAAGCGGCGCAAAAGGCCGGTATCATCGACTATGAGCGCATGATGATGGAGACGTTAACCTCGATTAAGCGCGCGGGCGCGGATCTTATCATCACATATCACGCCAAGGAAGCGGCGAAGATTTTAAGGGGCTAAAATTGCGACATTTTCTTACTTTAAACGACTTTACCAAAGACGAAATCCTAGAAATGCTTCGTCTCGCGCTCGATATCAAAAAAGACGCGAAAATGAAGATTTACACGCCGTATCTGCACGAGCAAACGCTCGCGATGATATTTGAGAAATCCTCGACCCGCACTCGCGTCAGCTTCGAAGTGGGTATGCACCAGCTAGGCGGTAAGGCGCTATTTCTTAGTTCTCGCGACATCCAGCTAGGACGCGGCGAGCCCGTCAAAGACACCGCTCGCGTGCTAGGTCGCATGGTCGATATGATTATGGCTCGCGTTTACAAGCAATCCGACCTCGAAGAGCTCGCTAAATACAGCGGCGTGCCCGTTATCAACGGTCTTAGCGACGATTTTCACCCGGTACAACTCATGGCCGATTTGCTCACGCTTACAGAACGCGGGCTAAATTTGAATGAAATGAAAGTCGCCTACGTCGGAGACGGCAACAACATGACCCATTCGTGGCTCATGGCGGCCTCCAAACTAGGATTTACCCTAAATATCGCCACTCCTGCGGGTTACGAGCCAAAACCCGAGGTTGTCGAGCTTGCTATTCGCAATGCAAAAATCAGTGGCGCGAAAATATCTATCACACGCGATCCAAAAGAAGCCCTCAAGGGCGCGGACGTCGTGACCACGGATACTTGGGTGTCTATGGGGCAAGAAGACGAGAAAGCCACTCGCATTAAAGCGTTCGAAGGATTTTGCGTAGATTCAAATTTGATGAAAAGCGCCGCGCCAAACGCGATATTCCTCCACTGCTTGCCGGCATATCGCGGCTACGAGGTGAGCGAAGAAGTATTCGAGGCTCACGCGGACGAAATCTTTGACGAAGCCGAAAACCGCCTCCACGCTCAAAAAGCCGTGATGGTATGGTGCGACAGGAAACGCCATGAGTGAGCTAGACACTCTCAAATCCGCGCCCAGCGTCAATGACAAGCTCATCGAGAGTCTCAAGCTCATCGAGGGTCTTAGCAAGATTTTGGGTATCAAAGAGCGCGACCGCATCACCTTTGATATCGACGATAGCGAAGCTGAGAGCGGCGAAATAAAAATCCGCATCAAAAACGGCGAGGTGAATTACAAAACACCATGGTTTTCGATCAAAAACGAGGAGCCGTTTATTTTTATGCCCGCGGGTCTGCTTGACGTCGTGCTAAAAATGCTCAAAAACGCCCAACGCGAGAGCTTCGAGCTCAAACTCGAAAAATCGATTTGGCAGCATTTGCCGGTGGATTTTGGCGACGTGTGGCGCGTGGCGATGAACGAAATCGCCAAACACAAATACAAAAAAGAACCCGACCTTGACAAAATCGTCGACAAAATCAAGCGCGAGCACCCAAACCTCTTCGTCGACGTTTCAAATTTGATTGATATTAGGAGAGACGATGATAGATTTTGACGCGTTCGTGAAGTATTCGAGGCCCGGCCCTCGCTACACGAGTTACCCTACCGCGCTCGAGTTTAGCGAAGAGTTTGGCTACGAGGGCTATATTTCGCGCCTAAAAAACGCGGACCCTACCCGCCCGCTCTCTTTGTATTTTCACCTGCCTTTTTGCCGCTCGGCGTGCTATTTTTGCGGCTGCAACGTCATTTACACCGCAAAAACCGAAAAAATGGAGCGATATATCGACTACCTGCTTCGTGAGCTCGATATTTTAGAGCGTCACCTAGATACGAGTCGCGAAGTCGTGCAAATGCACTTTGGCGGCGGCACGCCGACTTATTTTAGCGCCGAGCAACTAGAGCGCATTATCGTCGCCGTGCGCGAAAAATTTCCAAATTTCGCCCCCGACGCGGAGATTAGTTGCGAAATCGACCCGCGCTTTTTTAACGCCGACCAGATGGCGGTTTTCAAAAAATACGGCTACAATCGTATCAGCTTTGGCGTGCAGGATTTCGACGAAAAAGTCCAAAAAGAAATCCACCGCATTCAGCCTTTTGAAGTAACCAAAGCCGCGGTAGATCTCGCGCGCGCAAACGGCATAAACAGCGTAAATATGGATCTTATTTACGGACTTCCTTATCAGACTTTAGAGAGTTTTTCACGCACGCTTGAGCTCGCCCTCAAAATCAATCCAGACAGGTTCGCCGTGTTTAACTACGCACACGTGCCGTGGATCAAAAAATCTATGCGAAAATTTGACGAAACCACGCTTCCAAGCCCAAAAATTAAGCTCGAAATCTTGCGCCACACTATGGAATTTCTCACGGCTAACGGCTACAAGATGATAGGCATGGATCACTACGCCAAGCCGGGCGACGAACTATTCCACGCGCTAGAAAACGGCACGCTCCACCGCAATTTCCAAGGATATACTACGAAGGGCGGCGCGGATCTTATCGGCATAGGGCTTACGAGCATAGGCGAAGGGACGGACTACTACGCCCAAAACTTCAAAGAAATGGAAGGCTACGAAGCCGCCATCGACGCCGGAAAATTGCCAAACTGCAAAGGCGTGTTGCTTAGCGAGGAAGACAAACTGCGCAAACACGTTATCATGAGCCTTATGGCGAACTTCGCGCTTGATATTAAAGAAACCGAGCGCAAATTTGACATAGACTTTTTCAAACATTTCAAATTTGAATTAGAAGAACTTTCAAATTTGAGCGAGTTCGTGAGCGTCACGCCAGAAAAAATCAGCGTCAACGAAACCGGAACGCTACTAATCCGCAACATCGCGATGTGTTTTGACGAATATATGGCCAAATTTAAAGGCGTCAAAAACAGCTTTTCAAAGACGGTGTGAGAAACGTGAAAGCGGGATTTGGAGTAGTCGGCAATTTCGCCGAACATTTAGAGCAAGCTGGCGAAGCGGCGGATTTCGCGAGGGTGGCGACGCCTGCGGGCACCCCCAAAGGATTATTTCCATTTTACGTTAATGGCGCGGAAGGCTACCTCGGTCGCCCTTGCGTAGATAATTCAAAT
>ONQI01000153.1 GCA_900319915.1 uncultured Campylobacter sp. | reverse complement strand
CGGTAAGAATGGATTTAAGAAGCATGCTCTTGCCGCCCGCGTTCACGCCCGTTATCAGCAAAACTTTGCCGCGAAAATCCACGCTCACGCGCTTGGGATCGTGGAGTGCGGGATGAGCGAACTCGCGAAGAACGATATCCTTGCTAGAATCCGGCAAGACGAAATTCATATCGCTTTTTTTGGCCATAAAAACGCGAGCGAGAAGCGCGTCTACGTGGTCGAACGCACCGTTTATAAACTTCAAAAACAAATAATTTTTGTAAAAATTCGCGCTAATAATCTTGCAGTGCTCGAAAATGATTTCTTCTTTTTTGTCAAGCAGCGCGGATTGTTCGCTTTTGAGGTGCTCCACTGCCGCAGGAGCGACGTAGAAAAATCCGCCGCTAGAGCGCGCCACAACCGTGCATTTAAGAGCGTGATTAAAACCGCCGCGAACTAGAAGCGCCTCGGTTTCGTTGATATAGTGGATTTGAGTATCGACGAGGTAAGGCGCGAGGGATTTGGACGAAATCAAGCGACGAAGCTCGGCGGCGATTTGCTCTTTTTTGGCGCGAAAAGCCTGATTTATCGCGACCAGTCGTTCGTCTACGCTATCGGCGAACTCGCCCTCGTCGTTAAAAAATCCGTCCAAATTTGAAATCGCGTCTGGGATTATGATTTTGAGCAAATACTCCGCCATCTTGCCCTCGAACGGGCGGGATTTGAGGTATTTGAAATAAGCGATGACTTTTGCAAACTCATAGATTTCGCTAATGTGCAAAATCGCTTGTTTGCTAACGCGCGCCAAAGCGTCGTCGAGATTTGCCACGCTTTTGGGAGGGGTTAATTCAAATTTGGAAAGCTCCACGATTTTTTCATAATTTAATTTATTATCGCCGCTTAAAAATAGCGGTTTTTCACGCGCCAAATTTGAATTAAAGCGTTCTAAATACTCCCCCAAATCGAGCTTGGCAAATAAATCTTTCATTTGCTATCTTTCAAATTTGAACACTGCTCTATCGGGATTTTGACCCCGGCGACTTCGTTAAATCCGCGCTTTGCGACAAAGGTCGAGGTGCCGTATTCGTAGTTAAATCTAGTCGCGTTTACTTCAAATTTGCCGCAATTTAGCGTTTTGCCTTGCGAGAAGGCTTCTAGCAAATCGACTCTATTCAAATTTGAACGATTTTCCCAGAATTGAAAGATAGTCGCAAGAGCTAGCAAGGCTAAGCCGACCACGCTGACTACGAATTTTGAACGACGGTTTAGACTCTTTGAGGTAATGAGAAAAAGCACCGCCACTAGCAGCAGTAAAATAAGAAAAAATATTATTCTCAAACGATTCCCCTAAGCTGATAGCTGATATCGCCCGCGCCAAAGCCGATAAGCAGACCGCTGTTTTGGACGTGTTTGACGCCAAAATCGTCGGTAAATTCTATAACGTCGCCCACGCGGTTTACACGCTCGGCAAAAAACGCGTTCGGGAACGCGGCTTTGAGGTCGATTTCGATTTCATCCTCGCCGGCGCTCCAAACGGGGAGCACGATGAGTTCGTCCACCGTGCCCTCAAAACACTTTTTGAAGCCTTCTAAGTTTGCTTTGAGGCGGGTGTAGCGGTGCGGCTGAAATATCGCCGTGACGCGCTCGAGTCCTAGCAGACGGGCGTATTCGTGCGCGCTTTTTAGCGTGGCGGCGATTTCTGTTGGATGATGGCCGTAATCGTCAATGAGGGCGAATTTATCGTTTGCCACAAGAATATCGAAGCGTTTTTTGATACCTTTGTAATTTTTGAGTTTTTCGCGGATTTCTTCGAGTCCGATTTCACAATTTGCCGCCAAAATCGCAAGGCTCGCGTCGATAGCGATATGCTCACCCATGCCGTAAGCCTCGAATTTACCGAGGTTTTTGAGATTAAAACTAGTATAAGGCTCGTAATTGCGAAGCACCATTTTTAACTCGGTGATATCGCTGCGATTTAGCTTGATAAAATCCATTTTTAAATCGCCCAAAAACTCGTCGTCCGCGTCTATAACACGCACTTTTGCCCTTTCCAAAAATCCGTGATACGCCGCGTGAAATTTGCCTAAGTCAAAATCGTAATGTTCCATATGTTCGGGCTCGGCGTTGGTCACAACCGCTAAATATGGATTGGAATTAAGAAAACTGCTGTCGCTCTCGTCGGCTTCGAAAATGATATTGTCGCTTTTTTCGTATTTCATATTCGAGCCAAACTGCTTGCTAATCGCACCGATAATCACAGAACCCGGAAGAAGGCTTGCAAGCATCGCCGAAGTCGTGCTCTTGCCGTGTGCGCCGG
>ONQI01000156.1 GCA_900319915.1 uncultured Campylobacter sp. | reverse complement strand
TGCTACACGGGCGATAAAGAGAGTTGCAAAAAATTCCCAAGGGAATAGCGTAGTCTCGCGCTTTTCAACTCCAATTTCAAATTTGAAAGGCAAGGATGATAGAATATCAAAAACTATTCAATCCCGTTTGGCTAGCACTCAAAGACTTGGGTGGTTCAGGCACGGCGAAAGAGATTTCCGACAAGGTCTGCGAAATATTGAAATTAAGCGACAAGGAAATCAACCTACTCCACGGTGACACGAATCAACGCGAAATAGATTATCGGCTCGCTTGGGCCAGAACGTATCTCAAAAATTACGGTTTACTTGAAAACTCAGGTAGGGGTGTTTGGGCTATCGTTGCCGACAAAAGAGACATTGAAAAAATCGATGAAGACGCTGTCATGGCGGCTATGAAAAAAATAACATCCGAAAGAAAAGAAGAGAAGAAGAAAACACCCTATTCGTCCGCGTTCTCCAAACTTGACGACGACGATATAGACGCGCCCGAGGAAGTGCAAACTTGGAAAGAAGAATTGCTCCAAATCGTTGCAAATATGGAACCTGCGGCGTTCGAGCGATTAACACAGCGCATGCTTAGGGAGGCGGGTTTCTCACAAGTCGAAGTTACAGGCAGAACGGGCGACGGCGGGATAGATGGAAAAGGCGTATATAAAATCGGCGGCTTAGTCGGTTTCACCGTTATGTTTCAATGCAAAAGATACAAAGGTTCCGTTTCGTCAAACCAAATTAGGGATTTTCGTGGGGCAATTCAAGGTCGCGCAGACAAAGGACTATTCGTAACGACTGGAACTTTTACGCGAGACGCGATGAAAGAAGCCGTAAGAGACGGCGGACTAAACATAGATTTGCTAGACGGTAGACAACTCGTCGAAAATCTCAAAGAACTAGGTCTTGGCGTAAAAGTTGAAATAATTGAAAGCGTTAAAATCGATAAAAACTGGTATGAAAATATCTGACTTCAAATTTGAAATAAAATAAACGACAGACTTGCGGGCGCGAGCGCAAAATCAAATTTGAATATTCAAATTTGAAATCGCCTCGCAAGCCGCTTTTATTTTATGAAATAATCTCCGTCAAAACTCACGAGCGAGTATTTTCTCTCGTTGCCAAGACTCTCGGTAAGCTCGTCAATCGAGAGAAACTCGAGGCTGTCCGCGCCGATGAATTCGCGCACTTCCTCGCAGGTTTTGTTTGCGCTGATGAGTTCGGCGCGGTTTGGCGTGTCGATGCCGTAGATTTCCGGGTATTTGATCTCAGGCGCGGCGATACGCATGTGTATTTCGCGCGCTCCGGCGTGGCGGAGCATTTCGACGATGCGCTTGCTAGTAGTTCCGCGCACTATACTGTCGTCGACCACGACTATGCTTTTACCGCGCAAAATCTCGCTCATCGGGTTGAGTTTGAGCTTGACTTTGAGATTGCGGATTTCTTGCGTTGGCTCGATAAAAGTGCGCCCGACGTAGTGGTTGCGCACGATGGCGATTTCAAAAGGCACGCCGCTCTCTCTTGCATAGCCAAGCGCCGCGGGTACGCCGCTATCAGGGACAGGCACGACGAAATCGGCTTTCAAATTTGAACCAGCATCTTTTTTGGCAAGCGTCGCGCCTAGTTTTTTGCGGATATTATAGACGTTCTTGCCCTCTACTTGGCTATCGGGGCGCGCGAAATAAATATACTCAAACGCGCAAATGCGGGGATCGGTGTGCTCGAAAAGCTTCACGCTTTTGAACTCCTCGCTGCCTTCTTTGAACACGAGCATTTCGCCCGGCTCCACGTCGCGAATAAACTCGGCTCCAAGCAAATCAAACGCACAAGTCTCGCTCGCGACGATGTATCCGCCGTCTTTGAGACGACCGAGACTCAAAGGGCGCACGCCGTAAGGATCGCGCACGACGAACATCTTCGAGCGGCTGAGGATAAGCAAACAATACGCGCCTTTGATTTGGCGCACGGCCTCGGCGATGCGCTCTTGCAAGCTACCGGCGTTGCTTCGCGCGATTAGGTGAAGAATATTTTCGGTGTCCATATTTGACTGAAAAATCGCGCCCTCTTTGACGAGTTTCTCGCGGATTTCATCTTTGTTGACGAGGTTGCCATTGTGAACGATACTAATCTCGCCCAAATCATACTTCGCGCTCACGGGTTGCGCGTCGCCTTGACTGCCCTTACCTGCGGTCGAATAGCGATTGTGCCCAATCGCCATCGAGCCATGCAAACGCGCGAGCTTATCTGCGTCAAAGACTTCGGTAACCAGCCCTCGGCGCTTGATCGTGCTGATATGGTGCTCCCAACTCGCGCTGATACCGCTGGCCTCTTGACCCCTGTGTTGCATAGAAAAAAGTCCATAATACGCGCTTTTAGCGGCGTCTTCCGAATTGATAATTCCTACTATCGCGCACATATTAAAATCCTAAACAATCGTTGATGGTATAAAGTCCCGGCTCTCGCCCGACAAGCCAAATCGCGGTTTTAATAGCGCCTTTGGCAAAGGTTGCGCGGCTAGTGGCGGTGTGATTTAGCTCGATAAACTCGCCGTCATTGTAAAATCCAACAGTGTGACGACCCACGATATCGCCGCCGCGAAGCGACATCACCGCGATTTCATCTTCGGTGCGCGCGCCCACCATGCCGTCGCGACCGCTCACACGCACGGAAGAGAGATTTAAATTGCGAGCGCTCGCGGCAGTTTGTGCAAGAGTCAGAGCCGTACCACTCGGAGCGTCTTTTTTGTATCTGTGGTGCATTTCGGTGATTTCGATGTCAAAGTCCGCGAGAGCTTTGGCGGCGATCTCGGTTAGTCGGTTTAATACCGCGACGCCAAGGCTCATATTTGTAGCCTGCAAAATCGGCATAAGCGCGCTCGCATGCCCAAGCAACGCCTCGCCCTCTTCGCCAAGACCCGTCGTACCGATAACGAGCGCTTTAGGGTTTGTGCGAGCGTAGTTAAGAAGCGAAAGCGCGCCCTCGCGAACGCTGAAATCCACGACCACGTCGCAGTTTTCAAAGAGCGTTTTTAGGTATTTTGCCACAACCGCGCCGCCCACGTCAAAATTTACGCCGCACGGGTCGTAGACCGCGCCAAGCGTGGCAAATTCGTTACCCGCTAGATTTGCGATGATTTCTCGCCCCATTTTGCCGTTTGCGCCGTGCATTCCGATTTTTATCATAAGCCGCCTTTTTGCGAAATTTTACCGCGATTTTAGCGAAAAATTGTTTAATTTCAAATTTGAATTATAGCCAAAAGGACTAAGCGATTTCAAATTTGAAATCAAATTTGAATTGTAATCGGAGCGCAAGATTGCCGCGCGGTCTGACGACCGCTCGCAATGACGGTGCGGAGGTTTCAAATTTGAATTACTGAAACGCGAGTTATTCAAATTTGAATAAAAAAAGCCAAGGCGAAGCGATTTCAAATTTGAAACAGAAACAAACAGGCGATAGGATTTTGCGATGATTTTTTGGCGTTGCGAGCAAAAATCGCGCCAGATAGACCTCGAAGGGTCATCGACGCGCGTATTTTTGCGAAGTCTCGCCAAAAAAAGGCGCAAAAGACTGCGTCGCGAAATTATTTCAAAAGCCCCATTTCTCGCAATTCATCTTCTAGGAATTTTCCCGTATACGAGCCCGTTTTTTCCCACGTTTTGGCAAGTTCGATAGGCGAACCCGTAGCGATGATTTTACCGCCGCCCGCGCCACCTTCGGGACCAAGATCGACTAGATAATCGCAATTTTTGATAACGTCGAGGTTATGCTCAATGACGATGACGGTGTTGCCGGCTTCAACTAGGCTATGAAGCACGCCCACCAGCTTATCCACGTCGGCAAAATGTAGCCCCGTCGTAGGCTCGTCAAGCACGTAGAGAGTGCGACCGGTGTCGCTTTTGCCGAGCTCTTTGGAGAGCTTGATGCGTTGCGCCTCACCGCCGCTAAGCTCCGTGGCGGGCTGACCGAGCGTGATGTAGCCCAGTCCAACGTCGTTTATGGTTTTTAATTTGGCGTAAATTTTTGGCACGGCTTTAAAAAACTCGAGCGCCTCGCTAACGCTCATAGCAAGGACTTCGGCTATGTTTTTGCCTTTGTATTTGATTTCGAGTGTCGGGGCGTTGTAACGAGCGCCGCCGCATGCGTCGCAAGTCACGCTGATATCGGGCAAAAAGTGCATTTCGACCGTGATAGAACCCTCGCCGGCGCATTTTTCACATCTGCCACCCTTGACGTTAAAGCTAAAACGTCCAATTTTATAACCGCGGAGTTTGGCTTCTTTGGTCTGCGCGAAAAGCGCGCGAATTTCGTCCATAATGCCCGTATAAGTCGCTGGATTGGAGCGCGGAGTGCGACCAATCGGGCTTTGGTCTAGATAGATGACTTTGTCGAGTTTGTCTAGCCCCCATACTTTCGCGCCGCTGACAATTTGGACTTTTTTGGCGCGGTTGAGCTCTTCAAGGGCGCGCGGAAGCAGGGTTTGGAGCACCAACGAGCTCTTGCCGCTACCGCTGACGCCCGTGACGCCGACCAAATTTGAAATCGGAAATTTCACGTTCACATTTTTGAGATTATTCAGCGTCACGTCGCTAAGCTCTAGCCAATCTTTTTGGGCGCGACCTTTGTAATAGTTGATGATTTTCTTGCCACTTAGATACTGCGCGGTTTGGGTTTTGGCTTTGGCTAGCTGTGCGCGAGTGCCCGCGAATACGACTTGCCCTCCGTTTATGCCGGCTCCCGGCCCTATGTCTACGATAAAGTCGGCGTTTTCTATAGTTTTTTTGTCGTGTTCAACCACGATGACGGAGTTGCCTTTTTCTTGCAAGCTGCGAAGAGTGCGAATTAAGCGCAAAGTATCGCGCTCGTGAAGTCCTATGCTAGGCTCGTCTAGCACGTACATCACGCCGCTTAGCCCGCTACCGATTTGACTTGCGATACGGATGCGTTGCGCCTCGCCGCCGCTAATCGTCCTCGCATCACGCCCGAGCGAAAGATAGCCGAGCCCCACATCGTAAAGAAAGTATAATCGTTCGTTAATTTCTTTGATGATGGGGGAGGCGATGAGCCTTTGCTGATCGCTAAGATACTCGAAATTGGTCGCGTCCGCAAAGAACTTCGTGCAATACTCTATACTCATGCTTATTAGCTCGCCCAGCGTCTTGCCCGCGACCCTCACGGCTAAGCTTTGGGGGCGCAAGCGCATGCCGCCGCACTCGCTACACGTGCGCTCGTACATATATTCGCCAAAGTCTTTGTCGTCTTTGAGTAACTCATAGGCGATTTTTAGCGCACCTTCGAAGGTTCGGGCTATTTTGTGGCGTTTCCATAAGAATTCTACGGGTTTGGCGTTGCCATATAAAATTAGACGCTTTTCGTCTTCGCTAAGAAGTCCAAAAGGCGTTTTAATACTAATGCCGTTTTGCTCGCAAAAGGCTAAGCTAAATTTGTAATAATAGCTTTTATTAAAGCCGTAAAGCACCTTTATCGCGCCGCCCTCGACGCTTAGATTTTCGTTGATTATTTTACTCTGATCTAGGCTAAATTTGACGCCTAAGCCGTCGCAGGAAGGGCACGCGCCCTTGGGAGAGTTGAAGCTAAAACTAAGAGGTTCGAGCGGTTCAAACGAAATCTTACAATCAAAACACGCGTTGTGCTCGCTAAAATGTATAAAATCCTCGCTAAGCCCTAGTTCGGCGGCGTTTGCTATCTGCACTTCGACTTCTCCGAAACTCTCTGAAAGCGATTTTTCCACGTCTTGAATAATGCGAAGCGAGTTTTCGGGCTCGACCACGACGCGATCTATGACGATTTTTATCGTGTGCTTTTTAGTTTTGCTTAGCTCTATTTCGTCGTCTAATCGCACCATCACGCCGTCTATCATCGCGCGCACGAAGCCTTTGTTTCTCGCGCTCTCGATAAGGTCGACAAAAGTGCCTTTTTTGTCGCGCACAAGCGGCGCTAGGATGGTTATTTTCGCGCCCTCGGGCAAGGCGGTTATTTGGTCGATAATGTCTTGCGCGCTCATTTTTGAGATTGGCTTGCCGCAAATATGACAGTGCTGCACGCCGATTCTCGCAAAGAGCAAGCGCAAATAATCATAAATCTCGGTAATCGTTCCTACGGTCGAACGAGGATTTTTGGAAGTGGATTTTTGATCGATGGCGACCGCGGGCGTGAGACCGTCGATGTGGTCGACGTCTGGCTTTTTGACTTGGTCGAGGAACTGGCGAGCGTAAGAGCTAAGGCTCTCTATATAGCGACGCTGACCTTCGGCGTAGAGCGTGTCAAAAGCTAGCGTGCTCTTGCCGCTGCCGCTAAGTCCCGTGAATACAACGAGCTGATTTTTTGGGATTTTGAGAGAGATATTTTTGAGATTGTGCTCTTTGGCGCCTACGACGTTGAT
This sequence comes from uncultured Campylobacter sp., assembly GCA_900319915.1. GTDB lineage: Bacteria > Campylobacterota > Campylobacteria > Campylobacterales > Campylobacteraceae > Campylobacter. The sequence goes on along the minus strand of ONQI01000156.1, from coordinate 3,805 downwards.
GTATTCCATAGCCCTGCTTTCAAATTTGAATTAAATCTCTTATTATAGCATAAATTTCAAATTTTGAATTGCGCAGGCGAGCAAAGCCCACCTTTGCACCGGGGCTCACCGCCTATTGTAGCCTTATCCCTAGCCCGCCTCGCGGTGCATTTGCACCACTCTTAGGACGGACTAGCCCCGCGCTTCGCGTGATGTGGCCGACTACGCGGACCGAATTATCGGATTAGCAAGAAAATCAAATTTGAAAGTAATTCCGAAACGAGTTTCTTTTGCGTAACCTAAAAGGGATTATAAGAGATTGCCCCGCTCGCTTTGCTCGCTCGCAATGACGACAAGTGTTCAAATTTGAATTAGATAAATTTGGCTTTTAATTTGAAAGGCGATAGGATTTTGCGATGATTTTGGGCGTTGTTAGCGGCGGCGAGCGCAGCGGCCGGGCATGAAGCCCGCCCCAGCGAAGTCCGTCCGCGTAACTCGCGCGAAAGGGCGCAAAAGGCTGCGCCGCAATTGCCGCCCTATTCTTCGGTGGCTTTAAGTTTGACGACTTTGTCTTTATATAGACCCGTGCCGACAGGAATCATACGACCAAGGATAACGTTTTCTTTGAGGTCTTCGAGGTTATCGCGTTTAGAAGCGATACTTGCCTCGGTTAGCACCTTGGTAGTCTCTTGGAACGATGCGGCGGAAATAACGCTGTCGCTACCGATAGCCGCCCTCGTAACGCCCAGCAATACCGGCTCTGCGATCGCAGGTTCGCCGCCCATTTTGATAATTTTAGCGTTTTCCTCGCGGAATTTGCGACGACTAACCATATCGCCCACGATAAAATGCGTATTTCCGCCGTCGACGATTTTGACTTGTCGGAGCATTTGCGAAATAATAACCTCGATGTGTTTATCGCTAATAGCAACGCCTTCTGAGCGATAGACTTCTTGGATACCTTTAATAAGGTAATTATGAAGTTCTTTTTCACCTTGGATGCGAAGGACGTCGTGACTGCTGACCACGCCATCAGTGAGATTTTCGCCCACGTGAACAAAGTCTCCATCGCGAACAAGAATTTGGCGAGATTTATCGATGGTGTAATCTACGCTTGTACCGTCCTCGCTTACTATAGTTACACGAGTTTTTGATTTGAGGCGAGAATCTATCTCGACCACGCCGTCGATTTCGGCGATGTAGGCTACGTCTTTTGGACGGCGAGCCTCGAAGAGTTCGGAGACCTTAGGAAGACCCGCGGTGATGTCCTTGGAGGTCGCGACGGCTTTTGGACGGCTGAAAATAACGTCGCCCTTTTTGACTTCTTGACCATTTTTGACCGCGATAACGTCGCCTTTTTCCACAGGATATTTGACTCCGCCCACGACGATGGCGGCTTGAGCTTTGAAATCCTTGTCTTTTTTGCTATCTGTTTGTTGGAACGTGCGCACGAGCGAGCCGCTAATCATCTCGATTTTGCCGTCGTCGCTACCGCTGTCGGACTTGACTTCGGCATTGCGCGAAATTTTAATCTTCACGCCGATAGTGGCGTCGCCAAGATCACGAATAAGCTCGCTTCTGGCGTCTTTGGCTTTGAGATCTTTTGGAATAAACTCGCTGTCTTCTGTGGCAATATATTCAAATTTGACTTTACCCGCTTCACTCGCGCGATACGCGGTGGCGTGCGGATCCCATTCTGCGATGACTAGACGGTCTTCGTTTTGCGGTTTGACAAGCAAATCTTTAGCTTTGACCTTCGTGCTATCTGCGAACTGAACGACGCTTTGGCGTGGTAAATAGTGACGCGCGGCTTCGCGGTCTTCTTCGTCGGCGATGACGACAAATAGACCTTTTTCCTCGACGACGTGACCTTTTTTGATATCGCGAACGCGCTCTAAATAGTCGCCTTTAAGAATATAGAATTTGAGCGTTCCCGCCGCACCTGCGGTGATTTTTTGGGTAACGGGATCGCCGTTGTTTACTTTGATTTCACTCGCAAAAGGAATACGGTTTGGAATACTCCAATCCTCGCGTATCATCTCGACGATACTTTCGTTTTCTTTGACTTTCGCGCCTTTTTCGTATGGAAGGTAGTATTTACCCTCGACCATACCGCTGACACCGGCTAGCTCGTTTGATTTAGCAAGGTTGCGTTTGCGGAAAGTATATTTAAACTCGTCTTTTTTGCCTTTGACAAACACGGTAACGTCTTCGTGACCGATTTCTACGTCGATTTCACCGTCGAAAGGCGCTTTGACCTTTGGTTCGACGAGCAAAATCGCAGCGTTGCGGCGATTGATAACAAAGTTGTTTTCATCAAGTTCGACGTTGTAATACCTGATGAAACCTTCGCGCTTCGCGACAACTTGGTGCTCTTCTTGGAAGTTTGACGCGGTCGCGCCCGAGTTAATCGTTCTAAGGGTAAGTTGTGTTCCGGGCTCGCCGATGGATTGGGCGGCGATAATGCCGACCGCTTCGCCCGGACGAACTAGCTTGCCTTCACCAAGATTGATGCCGTAGCATTTCGCGCATACGCCTTTGCCCGCTTTGCAAGTAATAGGAGTGCGAATAGCGACCGACTTAATACCGGCATCTACGATAGTACGAGCTTTTTCCTCGTCGACGAGAGTGCCCTCCGGGAAAAGAACCTCGTTTGTAGTCGGATCGATAACGTCGTCGCTAAGCACACGACCTAAGATTCTGTCTTCTAGACTTTCTACGAGCTCTTCGCCGTTTTTGATTTCGGTAACCTCGATACCTTCGTGAGTACCGCAGTCGTCCATAGTGACCTTAACGTTTTGTGCGACGTCGATGAGCTTACGAGTAAGATAACCGGCGTTGGCTGTTTTAAGCGCGGTGTCTGTTAGACCTTTGCGAGCACCATAAGTAGAAAGGAAGTATTCCAAAACCGTTAGACCGTCACGGAAATTTGAAGTAATAGGCACGTCGATGATTTGTGCGCCGGCGGCAGATTTGTTACCCGAAGATTTAGTGACTAGACCTCTCATACCCGCAAGTTGGCTGATTTGACCCACACTACCGCGAGCGCCGGAATCTGCCATCATATAAATGGAGTTAAAGCCGTCTTTGTCTTCAATGATATGCTTCATCATATCCTCGGTAACCTTCTTGCCGGTGCTTGCCCAAGTATCAATTACCATATTCGCGCGAGTTTTGTCGTCGAGCAAGCCCGCGTCATATTCGCGTTGGATTTTTAAAACTTTGCTCTTAGCGTCACTAACGTATTCGTATTTACTATCAGGCACAATGATATCGGTGATAGAAATACTTACACCGGCTTTGGTCGCATAACGGAAGCCAAGATTTTTAATACGGTCTAGAAAGCCCGCAGTAACGCTAAGACCGCCGTATTTATAGACATAGTTAATCAAATTTGAAATGTCTTTTTTCTTTAATACCTTATTCCACATTGCCTCCGGAACGTTGTTTTCGCCAAGATCCGGTAGCATAGAGCGGATAATTAGCCTACCCGCCGTCGTTTTTACGCGAAGTTGATTGATAGTGGTAGTAATGAGCGCATGAAGATCAAGTAAGTGTGCCTCTTCTGCAATGCGGACCTCATCCACGCTTGCAAAAATCTTGTTAGCGCCCTTGGCGTTTTTCTTCTCTAGGCTTAGGTAATAAATACCAAGAACCATATCTTGCGAAGGTACGGTTACGGCTTTACCGCTGGCCGGAAGCAAGATATTCATCGAACTAAGCATGAGAATATTACTCTCGGCGATGGCCTCTTGCGATAACGGCACGTGAACGGCCATTTGGTCGCCGTCAAAGTCGGCATTAAAGCCCGCGCACACGAGTGGGT
>ONQI01000127.1 GCA_900319915.1 uncultured Campylobacter sp. | reverse complement strand
GATTATTTTGGCGTTGGCTACGTTCATAATGTCGTCTTTGAGTAAGCTCACGTCCGCGCTTGCTTTGGCGATGTCCGCGCCCTTGCTCATACTGATGCCCACGTCGGCTCGAACTAAGCTTGGAGCGTCGTTTATGCCGTCGCCCACAAAAGCGACTCTGTGCCCTTTGGCGCGAAGCTCTTCGATAATCTCGGCTTTACCCGTAGGCAAGCAGTCGGCATAGGCTTTGTCGATGCCGAGAGCTTTGGCGACTTCGTTTGCTTTTTGGGCGGTGTCGCCGGTAATCATCACGATTTGTTTCACGCCGCCGGCGCGTAGTTTTTTGATGCAGTCTTTGGCATTCGCGCGGATTTCGTCTTTGAGCGCGATAATGCCGGCTAATTTGCCGGCGTATCCCACGTAGAGTAGGGCGTGGCCGCTATTTTGCGCTTTGGCGATTGCGTTTGCGTGCGGCGCGAAGTCGATTTTCTCGTCGTCTTCGAGGAAATGGCGCGACCCGATGACGATTTCTTTGCCGCCGATGAGCGTTTTGACGCCGTGGGCGACCACAAACTCGACTTCTTCGTGGTGGATATGGCGAAAGCCCTTTTCTTTGGCAGCTCTGACTATCGCTTCTGCTACGGGGTGGAAATAATGCTCTTCCGCGCTTGCCGTTAGATCTAGAAGCCTTCCTTCGCTTAGGGTTTTATCGAAGCTATAAACCTCTGCTACGGCGAGATTTCCACTAGTTAGGGTGCCAGTTTTGTCGAATACGAAAGTATCCGCGCTTGCTAGGGCTTCTATGGTTTTGGCGCCTTTAATTAATATGCCGTCGTGTCCGGCTTTACCGATTGCCGTTTTAAAAGCGACCGGAGTGGCGAGTTTGAGCGCGCAAGAATAATCGGCCTGAAGCACGCTCGCCATTGCTTGGGCATTGCGATTGATAACCCAGCTAAGTCCCGCGAGCGCTAGCGTAACTGGCACGAGCTTGTCGGCTAGGCGTGTGGCTTTGAGCGTGGCGGTTGATTTTTCGTTTAGGCTGGCTTGAATATATTCTTTGATGCGAGCCGTGGCGGTTTGTTCGCCGATAAGCTCCGCCCATATTTTGATACGACCTTCGTCTACGATGGTGCCGCTCATGACGCGGTCTCCGCGCTCTTTTTTAACGGGTTCGGCTTCACCGGTCATGCTTACTTGGTTTACGCTCGCCGTGCCCTCTACGACGTAGCCGTCGATCGCGATGCTCTCGCCTGTGCCCACGACGACGATGTCGCCTTTTTTGAGCTCTTTTGTCGGGGTGAGTTTAAGCTCTTTGCGCCCGTTAATACTAACTTCGACCCACGCTTCTTTGACGGCGGGGCGAGCGAGCTCTTTGATGAGTTCGTCGCTTCTATGCACGGTGCTTTCTTCAATGTATTCGCCGATATTTATGAGTAAATTTGTGCCGTTTGCCGCGAGATAATCGCCTCTTGCGAGACTGACTGCCACGGCGAGCGCTTCGAGAGTTTTGGAGTTTAGACCGCTAGTCCAAAGTTCCTTCACGCCGTCTTTAAATAGATTTTTCGCGCTTAGCATAGTGACGATGCGATTAATGGTGGAATCGCTGCTAACAGCACCCACGCTAAGGGCGGCTAGGGATTTGTAGATATCGATTTTAGCGGGATTTACAGGGTGCGGCGCGCTTTTGTGAAGTTCAAATTTGAGAATCTCGTTTTCGATTTCATTCAAATTTGAATTATCCTCGAGCACGAGTATGACGCTTTTTGCCGCGCGGTTTACCCGCACGCTTTTCACGCCCTCGATTTCAAGGATTTGCGCTTCTAAGCGGCGATAGTCGGTATCGAGTGTGAGCGCCGGGTATATAAAGCGCACGCGCCCGCCCGCTTGGGAGGCGATTTTTAGCCTATTTTTGGGCATTCAACTCCGCCTTGGCGTCTTCAAATCGCTCTTTGAGCTCTTCGACGCCGCATTCTAGGAGGTTTCCGGCTTTTACGATAGCTCTAAAAAGGGTTTGTTGAGCTTTTTCGTTGGTGAGTAAATACGCTACTCCGGCACCCACCAAAACGCCTTTTAAAAAGCCCGCGGCGTTGAAATTATCAGGCACGAAAGGAAGCTCCTTTGCGGCTTTGTTTATCGCGCCGTCGATGCCGCCGGTGAGCGATTTTTGATTCAAATTTGAGTTAATATAAGGATTAGTCATTTTTGTCCTTTTGACTTAGATATTTGTTGGAAAGTGCGAGTAAGCCGAGTCCTAGGGCTACGTCGCCCACCGCGCCAAGGTAGTTTTTGCGCACGAAATTATTCGACGCGCTGATGGCAAAGCCCGCCGTGATGGCCGAGTTTAAGCTGAATTGAAGCGTCTTTTTGAGCGCGTCCGCACCCTCAATCTCGCCTTTTTTATACGCGGCGTAGTTTAGCGCACCCCCGCCGATGAAGCCAAGAAGCGCGCCGCTTAGGAAATTATCCCCCGCGAGCCTGTTTGTCGAAAACGATTTAACGAGCGCCATTTATCGCCTCTTTATGCTTGAGGCGCGTTTTGCTCCGCGCTTGGAGCGGCCTTTTTGGCGCGAGGTTTTTTGGTCGCGGTTTTGCTAGTTTTTGCTCCGCTCGACTTGGTTTTGCTAGTTTTGGTCGCGGTTTTTTTATCGGATTTTGTCGCCGCTTTTACTTCTTTTACGGTTTCTAGGGCTTTGCTTTTAGCCTCGTTTGCTAGGGCTTTGCCTTTATCAAACGCCTCGTTTGCCGCGCTTTTGATTTTGTCTTTGTTTTTGAGTGCGTAAACCGCCAAACCGCCGACCGCGATGCCCGCTAAGAAATGAATTGCCATTGTGTATCCTTTCGGTAAAGTTTATTTTTCTAATAATTTTT
>ONQI01000129.1 GCA_900319915.1 uncultured Campylobacter sp. | reverse complement strand
ATGGCTAAGACGCGTGCTTTGCGCCCTTCGTTGCGTTTAAGTCTACCTTGCACGCCGCGTCTGAGCCATTCTTCCTCGGCTTTAAGCTGTTTGATAAGGGTTTCGTGCGTTTTTGCAAGGCTGCGCAAAATTTCTTCTTTTTTGGTAAGATAATTCGCGTAACCGCCCTCAAAAAACGTGAGCTTACCTTCGTCGATTTCCACCGAACGCGTAGCCAAGCGGTCGATAAAATAGCGGTCGTGACTGATAAAAACTATCGTTTGATTTGAATCTAATAACAATTGCTCCAAAAAGCGAACCATATACACGTCTAGGTGATTAGTAGGCTCGTCTAGGAGCAAGACGTCGGGTTTTTTGAGAATTAGCGCGCCAAGAGCGACGCGGCGCACTTCGCCTCCACTCAGACTCGCGACGGGGCGATCTTCGTATTCTCTTAGACGGAAGCTATCTAGCACTCTCTCGACCTTGCTTTCTATATTCCAGCCGTCTTTGGATTCTATAAATTTGACAAGTTCGTCTTGTTTGGAGAGTAAGTCTTTGTTTTCGGGGTCTTGGGAGATTTGATTTAGCACGGCCTCGTAGGCATCTCGCGCGTTGTAAATTTCGCGAAGCTCGTTTTTCAGGGCTTCTTTGACGCTCATCGTGGCTTCAAATTTGGGCGCTTGAGAGAGCATTTGGACGCTGATGGCGTTTTGGGTTACCACGCGTCCTTCGTCGGGCTCGTAAACACCGCACAAAATCTTCATCAGCGTGCTTTTTCCGCCGCCGTTTTTGCCGATTATCGCCACGCGTTCCTTGTTTTCGACGCTAAAATTTACGCCGTCTAACACTTGTTTGTCGCCAAAACGCTTACTTACGTCTATTAGGTCGATTAACGCCATTTCTCCTATTCCCGTGTAAATTTTCCGATTATATCAAATTTAAAGTTAAATTTGAATAATTCAAATTTGAATTACGCCCCTATTTTGCCGACCGCCTCGTCGATACTGCGGCAGATTTTATCGTCTCCCACGAGATTGCGAAGCGAGACCAATTTTTGCTCGTTGTTTAGCACGAGATAGATTTTGTCGCCGTTTTCTAATTTAATGGCGATTTCGTCTTCCATCGCGTAAATGCCCGATAAATCGACAAAAGGCATGCTAGAAATATCGATAATGAGGGTTTTGTCTTTTTGGTTGGCTATCGCGGCGGCAAGTTTGGACGAGGAACCAAAGAAAAACGCTCCACGAATTGCGACGACCATAGCTTCGCCTTTTTTGTAGCATTCGACGCGAGCGACTTTATTGACTTGATAAATTAGCGCCAAAGAAGCCGCCAATACGCCGACGCCGACCGCGAAAATAAGATCGACAAAAACGGTAATCAAAAATACCAAAATCATAATCACAAGGTCGATTTTCGGCGCGGTTTTGAGTTCTTTGAGCAAGCGATAGTCGAAAATATCGATACCGACCTTGATAAGGATACCCGAAAGCACCGCGATAGGCACGTATGCCACGAGCGAAGAAAGCGAAAGCAATACGGCTGTGAGGAAAAGCGAACTCATAACGCCCGAAAGCCTAGAATTGCCGCCTAGTTTAATGTTTGTAACCGTTCGCATCGTCGCGCCCGCGCCCACTAGACCGCCAAAAAATCCGCAAATCGAGTTGCCTATGCCTTGACCGATGAGCTCGCGATTCGAGCTGTGTTTGGTCTTGGTAAGACTATCCGCCACAAGCGATGTAAGGAGCGAGTCGATACTGCCAAGGAGTGCTAGCACAAGGGCGTAAGTAAGAATAATACTAACTTGTGAAAACTCGATATTCGGGATATAAAAACTAGGAAGACCCGAAGGAATCTCGCCGATAGTCTTCACGTTCGCACCCGCAAAATACGAAATTATCGTCAAAACCACGAGCGCAAGCAAAGGCGAAGGAATAACCGCGCCAACTTTCTTAGGCGTAAAATAAATAATCGCAAGCGCCGCGAAACCGAGCATGGCGGCTTGATAATTAACGGCAATATTTGGGAAATTTAAAATCGCATCGACCGTGCCTTTCGCACTCTCGCCGCCAAGCAAAGGCGAGATTTGGAGCAAGATAATGATAAGTCCCACGCCGTTCATAAAGCCAGAAACTACCGGATATGGGATAAATTTGATAAGTTTGCCGACCTTGATAACGCCAAATAAAATTTGAAAAAGTCCCGCGAGCACAAACACAGAAGCAATAAGCGCCATATTCGCGTCCAGAGCGACTACAACGCTTGCGGTAACGACCGTCATAGGTCCGGTAGGTCCCGAAATTTGCGTCTTTGTACCGCCAAATACAGCCGCAAAAAAGCTAAGCAAAATTGCACCGTAAAGTCCCGCCGCGGCGCCAAGACCGCTAGCTATACCAAAAGCCAAACATAGCGGCAACGCCACAACGCCGGCAGTCAAACCGCCGGTAATATCGCCTTTAATATTCACGTTTTCTCCAAGAAAATAAAATTTGAGTATTCTAGTATTTTGAGGGTTAAAAACTAATAAAAATTGTATTCAAATTTGAATTATAAGACCCGCGCGACGAGGGATCTTGAACTATTTAAAGAGTCAAAAGCCAAGTCGTCTAGTAAAAGCGCAAGTCGCTCTTAATCCGGATCGTCGCTAAACGGTCTTGACAAGAAAATAGGTAAAAACTTCACTAGATAGAGCACAAACGCCAATCCCAAAAGCGCGGCCGGAACGTGTATATATAGCGTCTCGGCTCTCCCCGCAAGAACCGCGCGCAAAATTCCCGCCCCAAATATAGCGAGCAAAACGCCCACACCAAGAGCGCCGAAGCGCAAATCGCTAAATCCGCTGTGGCGTAATCCCGCGACCACGAAAATAAACAAAATCACGCCAAGCATGTAACAAAGAGCGATTAAATGCAATGCCGGCGAAGTCGCAAGCCCCAAAATCCCCGCCGCGCCCAGCCATAAATATCCAAGTCCACCAAGCAAGCGAAAAGCATAATAAAGCGCGAAATAAGGCGTCCAAAGCGCGAAGTAATGGAGTTCGCGAAGACCCGCGAGTATGACTAGACCCGCGCCCACGGCGACAAACGCGCTCACAGCCCCGCCCACAAACAAATCCGCAAAAGCGTAAAGCAGCACAAAAGTCGCCGCGAGGTTTTTAAAAACGGCGTTTGGAATGAAAACAGGGTCTTTCAAATTTGAACTCTTGAGCGCCTCCACGCCCAGCGCGACGCTAACCCGAAAACTCACTATTGAAACGGCCGCGGCATGGACGTGGATTTGAGCGCGAAGATAAGTCGCGTCGCCGCTGAGCGCAAACGCGCCTTGAAGCGTCGCAAAGAGCGCGAGAACGCCCAAAATCGAGAAATTATTATCATTCCGCCCCCACCAAACCATATAAGCCACAAAAGAAAATAAAGCAAGCCAAAATACAGCCAAAACCGCGCTCGCCGCCCTCGCCTCAAAAAACGCGGCTATAAGCGCGACCGCAATAATGGCAAAAAGCGCCCAAAAAACGCGTCTTAAATCATTTTTGTAGCTCACCCAATCAGGAATCGCGGTGATAAGAAATACACAGTAAGCCGCCGCCGGGACTAGCGACAAAAACGCGCTTTGGTGAAAGCTCACAAAATCCCCGTCCATAAAAAAGCACGCCGCGCCAAGAAGCGCGAAAAAACACGCCGCGCTCCAAAACGACCTCATCACGTGCGAAAAAAAATTATTCATAATACACCCTTCCTTCAAACTCCCTGGCCACCGTCTCTTCTTCAAATTTGAAATCGCGCTTGCTAAGGGGCGCGTCAAGTTTTAAGACGCGCTCGACGTGCATTTCTTTGCGCGACAAAAACATAATCTCATGGCTAAGTCTGGCCGCCTCAAACCTATCGTGAGTGACAAGCAAGCACGCCGCGCCGCGTTCCACGCGCTCAATGAGTAAATCCGCCAAAACGCCCCGCAAATCGCGGTCTAAGCCCACAAAAGGCTCGTCTAGCAAGGCCAAATCGAAATCGCTTAGCAAAAGTCGCATGAAAGCCACTCTTTTTGCCATGCCGCCGCTTAACTCGCTAGGATATTTGGCAAAATCCCCCTTCTCTAACCCGATTTTTTCGCCCAAAGCGTAAACGCGCTCTTCCTTGCCTTGCTCCTTTGACATAAAAATCGTAATATTTTCAAAAGCGTTCAAATTTGAAAGCAAACGGTTTTCTTGAAACAAAAAGCCGATTTTTTTAAAATCCGAGCTAATCTTGCCTTCTTTTGGATCTTCAAGCCCCGCCACAAGGCGCAAAATAGTAGTTTTGCCACAGCCCGAAGGCCCAAAAAGCGTCTTAATCTCGCCGCCCCTTAAATCTAAGCTAAAGTCTCTCACCACGACGTCGCGTAGGATTTCATATCTAATATGCGAAAGCCTAAGCATCACCTTCTCCAAGGCATTAGCGTAATTTCAAGCGGTTTGGTGATGAGATAGTCCCACGCCGCGACAAAAGCTATCGTAATAGCGACGTATGCGAGCACGGTCGTAGTATCTAGCATAGTGCGAGCGTCCGCGATTCGCGCGCCAACGCCGTCGCTAGCGCCGAGGAGTTCGGCCATCACGACTATGCGCACCCCGCTAGCTACCGCCACGCCGATACTAGAGATGATATATTCTGTGAGGTGCGGGACGTAGAGATAGCGGATTTTTTTAGCAAGCCCCAAACGGTACGCGTCAAATAGCTCTATGCCGCTTGGCTCCACGCTCGCCATACCCATCGCCGCGCTCGCGAAGGTAAGAGGAAAAACGATAACGATGATAGTAAAAAGTACGCTGGCGTTGCCAAAACCAAACCAAAATAACGCCATAACTATCCACACGATAGGCGGCATGGAGAGCAAAATCGTCATCAGCGGGCGCAAAATAGCCATTGCCGTGCGAAAATATCCCGCCACAAGACCGCAAATTATTCCCAAGATTAGCGAGACGCTAACGCCTATACAGGCGCGCCAAAACGTGATTT
>ONQI01000149.1 GCA_900319915.1 uncultured Campylobacter sp. | reverse complement strand
TGTTGTCGCGAAGTATTTCAAGGGGTGCGGATAAGCGCACGAGCTTTACTTTTTGGCTGATTTGGCTACCGGCGCCCGTAAACTCCCCAAGGCGGTCAAGAGGGACGGCGACGGGCGCTAAGTTTTCGGACTCCAAGCCCATTTTTGCTAGCGTCTGTGCGTCCCAAAACTCCACTATCGCCTCGTCTTTTTGTCCATATCCTATAACGCTGAGATTGGCGGTTTCGGGGATATTTGAGACGCCTAGGATTTTTTTGCCCATAAGAGCGTTGAGCGTGCTTGATTTGCCCGCGTTGATGACTCCCGTGACGGCGATGGTAAATTTCGCCTCGTTTGCGGTCTCGCGGGCGGAGTTTAGACGTGGGGCGAGGTCTGCGAAATCAAAACTCGCGAGCTCGTCGCAAATGGCGTTCAAATTTGAAAGTCCGCCTTGGAAAGTCAGCCCGGAGGTCGCTTCCGCTTTGCTTTCGTCGATTTTCAAATTTGAAATAAAAGCGCGAAGTCGCTCAAAATGAGAAAAGCTTATCACGCTTTCTTTTTGCAGGGTTTCGAGCGCGGCGAGGACGGCGGGGCGAGATACGGATAGCCCGGTCATGGCGTTTAAAATCCCGATTTGCATGAGTTGGACGCTATAAGGGTTGAGTTCGAGATTTAAATTTGAAAAAATACTCGCGAAAGTTTCTAAGCGCGCGAATCTATCGTAGTTTTGCGGGCACGCGGCAAGAATTATGGCGGCGCTCTCTCCGTCCACGGCGCGGGTGAAACCCTGGTCTATATAAAGCGCGTCTATGCCCCAAATTTGCGCTAAAAACTCGCTCACACGTTCTCCTTTTTCAAATTTGAAATAGCGACGCGAAGGTCAAAAAAACCGCGCCAAAGTAATGCGAGCCCAAGGAAAGCAAAAACTATCAGGCTCGCTTCGCCGAGATTTATAAACTTAAACTGCGGCACGAGATACCAGCCCTCGCCGTAAAACTCGCCAAACCACGTTTGCACGGGATCTAAGCTCGCGTCAAGCGGCGGTAAGGGCGCGTCAAATCCGCACTCGCCTGTGGGCGCGAACATCCCCTCCCACCATTCGTGCAAAGGTAGGCCGAAAGGATATTCGGGAATCATTTTGCAAGGTTTCACGCCAAAAGGATTAGCGCTCTCGATTGCTCTGCGAATTGCCATGAGATGAAGGCATACGCGCGCTCCGGCGATTACGCCCCATGCCCCTAGCGCGTAGGCAAGTGGCAAAAGACGGCGCGAGATAAGTGCAAATACTGCCCCTAACGCTATTATGAACATATAAAAGCGCGTGTAAACGCATTGCTCGCAAGGAGGCATGAAAAGATAATTTTGAAAGAAAAAATGCGCCAAAGCGACGCAAAATAGGGGTATGGCAAGTATGCTCGACCAAAAAACGCGCCCGCTATTCAAATTTGAGTTCAAATTTGAATCAAGGGGCACGTAATACATTATAAACCCTCTTTAATCTCGACGGATACGATTTTGTCGCCTTGTTTGATTTGGTCTAGGACTTTGAGTCCCGCGTCGTCTATAATCTTGCCAAATACCGTATGCATGCCATCAAGGTGCGGTTGAGGCTCGAAACAGATGAAAAACTGCGAGCCGCCAGTATCGCGTCCCGCGTGCGCCATCGATAGGGAGCCGCGAAGGTGGCGTGATTTTTGCCCCACGCACTCGCATTTGATGCGCCAGCCCGGTCCCCCCGTGCCGGTGCCATACGGGCAGCCGCCTTGTGCCACGAAGCCCTTGATTACGCGGTGAAAATTAAGTCCGTTGTAAAAGCCGCTTTTGGCAAGCGTTGCGAAATTCGTTACGGCTTGGGGAGCTTCGGAGCCAAAAAGTTCGATTTTCATCTCGCCGTTCTCTGTTTTGATGACCGCAAATTTGAGTTTCGCAAGCTCTTTTGCGTCTATATCGTATACTTTTAGTTCTTCCATCTTAGCCTCATTCGATGTTGGTATATACGGCTTGGACGTCGTCGTCGTCTTCGAGTTTGTCGATGAGTTTTTCTACCTCGGCGTATGCTTCGTCGTCTAGGCTCACAGTCGCGTTTGGTACGAACTCGAGAGCGCCTTTTTTGACGTTTAGTCCGGCTTGTTCGATGCCTTCGCTAAGCGTGCCAAAGCTAGTATAATCGCCGTAAATCACGATTTCATCCTCGGCTTCGCTCATTTCTTCTAGCCCGGCGTCGATGAGGGCTAGTTCGAGTTCTTCTAGGTCCGTGGCGGGCTTTTCTACATGAAAGACCGCTTTGCGCGCAAACATAAAACTAAGCGAACCGCTCGGGAGCATTTCGCCGCCGTTTTTGTTAAAGATTGACTTGACGTTCGCGACGGTGCGAGTTGGGTTGTCGGTGGCGGTTTCGACTACGATTTGCACGCCGTGAGCGGCCTTGCCGTCGTAGAAAATCGTCTTGATATCCGCGCTGTCTTTGCCGTTTGCGCGTTTAATCGCCGCGTCGATGTTGTCTTTTGGCATATTTTGCGCTTTCGCGGTCGCTATCGCGGTGCGAAGTTTCGGGTTTAGATCCGGATCGCAGCCGCCTTCTTTGGCCGCTACCGTGATGGCTTTGCCAAGCTTGGGAAATAGCTTGCTCATTTTGTCCCAGCGGGCTTCTTTGGAAGCGCGTCTGTATTCAAATGCTCGTCCCATTTTCATCCTTAAAATTGTCGTTAAAAATCGCGATTATATCAAATTTGAAATAAATTTTGCGTAAATTTGAAAGTCGAACGCCGTTTAAATTTGATTTACATAAATTGCGCTAAAATTTCATTAGGAATTTTTAAAACAAAGGATGTGAGATGAGGACTTTTTCGGCTCAAAATATCAAATGTGTAAACTGCGCGAACGCTATCAAAAACGCGCTTAGAGAAGATTTTGGCGAGGTTGAGGTCGATTATAGTTCGCCTGTGAAAACGGTCAAGCTCGAAATTAGCGACGAGAAGGTCGCCCAGTTCAAAGAGCAAATGGACGATTTGGGATTTAGCGTCATTGAAGAAATAAAATAAAGCGAGGCTCTTATGGAGCGCGTTAAATTAAACATTACCGGTATGACCTGCGTCAACTGTGCGGGCGCTATCACGCGCACGACTAGCAAAATACCGGGCGTGAAAAGCGTAGTCATAAATCTCGCCGATAATAGCGGTATTTTCGAGCTCGATGGCGCCGACGTCGCATCTATCAAAGCTAAAATCAAAAAACTCGGATACGGTGTGGCGAGCGATTATGCGGAATTAGAGCGCGCCGAGCTTGCTTACGTTTCAAATTTGAAACGCAAACTCGCCATCGCGGCCGTCCTTGCGGCGCTCATCATGGCGGGCGAAATGAGCGGGATTTCAAATTTGGCTCTCAAAATAGCGCTTTTCACGCTCGCGAGCGTGGCGATTTTTTGGTGCGGGGCGGATTTTTATCGCCACGGAATCGCCTCGCTAAAAAGTCGCAATTACGATATGAACGTGCTAGTAATGCTTGGCACGCTTTCTGCGTATGCGTATTCGCTTATCGCTCTAATCGCGCCGGGTGTTTTACCCGAGGGCATGCGCTATTTGTATTTTAGCGGGCCGGCGATGATTATTACTTTTGTGTTGCTTGGCAAGTTTTTGGAAGAAAAATCCAAACGCGGCGCGCGAAACTATCTCAAAAACTTAACCGCTCTGAATCCTGCTAGCGCGTATCTAGTGCGTGCGGACGGCACGACGCAAAAAGTCTCCGCGAGCGAGCTCAAAGTAGGCGATACCGTGATGGTAAAAAGCGGTTATATTATTCCCGCTGACGGCGTGGTGGTAGAAGGAGGCGCGGAGATTGATTCTAGTGCGCTTAGCGGCGAGAGCTTGCCCGTTTTTAAAAGCGTGGGAGATAAAGTTTTTGCGGGCACCACAAACGTGAACGGTTACCTCACTATAAAAGTAGAAAAAGGCGGCGCGGATACGCTTTTGGCGCAAGTTTTGGAGCTGTTACTTAGCGCGGGAGCGACCAAAATGCCTATCGCCAGACTCGCGGATAAGGCGGCGAATATTTTCGTGCCCGCAGTCGTTTCTATCGCGGCTATCACGTTTGCGATTTGGGCTTTCTTTGATCCGTGGCGAGGGGCTTTGGCGGCTGTTTGCGTGCTGATTATTTCGTGCCCTTGCGCGCTGGGACTCGCGACGCCCATAGCGGTGGTGAGCGGCATTAGCGCGGGCGCGAAAGAGGGGATTCTCGTTAAAAATCCGGCCGCGCTCGAAATCATGGGAAAAACGGGTTTTGCGGTGTTTGATAAAACAGGAACGCTCACCAAAGGCGAGATTAGCGCGGTTTATTCAAATTTGAACGCCTCAGATTTACGCGAAGTCGCCGCCCTAGAAGCCCTCGGCTCGCATCCGATTTCGCGCGCTATCGTGGAGTTTGCGGGCGAGAGCGTTTCAAATTTGAAACTAGACCCGCTCAAATTTGAAAATATCCCCGGAATGGGCGTGGCGTATGATGAGGGTGAGATACTTGCCGGGAACGAGGCTTTGTTTGAAAAATTTGGCGTCGCCTTGCCCGCCTCCGCGAACGACGAGCCAAAAATCAAAGAAAGCCTGCAAAATGGCGCGGGATTAGTTTTTGTGGCTCTAAACCATGAATACAAGGGCTTTATCGTCCTTAGCGACACGCTAAAAGAGGGTGCGGAGAAGCTGATTTCAAATTTGAAAAGCCGCGGCGTGACGCCCGTAATCTTAACGGGCGACCGCGAGCAAACGGCGCGCGCTTTGGCGGCTAAAATCGGAGTGGAGCGCGTGGAAGCGGGGCTGCTTCCAAACGAAAAATTCGCCCTTGTTGAAGAGCTCAAAAAAAATAGCAAAGTGCTCTTTGTGGGCGACGGCATCAACGACGCGCCTTCTCTCAAAGCCGCCGACGCTGGACTCGCGATGAGCTCGGGCAGCGACCTTGCCAAAGACGCGGGCGACGTGATTCTTATTCGTTCCGACCTCGCTTCGGTAGGCGGCGCTCTTGCTTTGGCGGATGCGACCGTGCGCGTCATCAAGCAAAATCTTGCGTGGGCGTTTGTGTATAATCTCGTGTGTATTCCACTAGCCGCGGGCGCGCTCTATCCGATATTTGGGCTCGCTCTCACCCCTAGCGTGGGCGCGGCGGCGATGAGCGTGAGTTCTTTTAGCGTGGTGCTAAACTCGCTGCGTCTGCGCCGTTTCAAATTTGAATAATGTTTTTGCACGTCGATTTAGACTGCTTTTTTATTTCGGCCGCTAGGACGCGCGAGAGCGCTCTAAACGGCGTTCCCGCGGCGGTGGTGAGCGGCGGTAAAATCGATATTTTTGGCAATTTGCGCAAAGACGCCATCATACTTAGCGCAAGCTACGAAGCGCGCGCCCTTGGCGTCAAAACCGCCATGCCGCTTTTTATGGCGCTCAAATTTGCCCCCAAACTTGCCGTGCGATATTCTGATTTCGCGCTTTACAAAGAGCTCTCAAATCGCCTTAAAAGCTTGCTTTACTCATACACGAACGAGATTGAGAAGTTTAGCATCGACGAGTTTTTTATGGACCTTGCGGGTACTCGCTATGACGAAAATCCGCTTGAGTTTGCCAAAATGCTACAAAAACGCATTTTAGACGAGCTCGCGCTTCCTTGCTCGGTCGGTCTCGCGCCCAAAAAATACATGGCGAAATTTGCCACAAACCTCGCCAAGCCCGCGGGTGTGAGGCTTATTTCAAATTTGAACGAAATCGCGGGGCTTGAAATCGCCGCATTCCCCGGCGTGGGTAAAAGCACCGCCAAAAAGCTTGCCGAGCGCGGAATAATCAAATTTGAAGATTTAAAATTTGGCGAGACGGCGTTCGCGGGACTTGGCAAATACGGTCGCGACTTGTTCGCGCGCCTTATGATGAGAGACGAGGACAAAATCGAGCGTGAGCGGGAGCGCAAAAGTCTGTCGATGGCACGCACTTTCACGCCTCTAGTCGAGCGCGAAAAAATCGAGGCTCGCATACTCACGCTGTGCCGACACGTGAGCCTCGAGCTCTTCAAAAAATCGCTCACGCCGCACCGCTACGAGTTAAAATTTCGCTACAAAGGAGCGGGTGCAAAATCAGTCAGCGTCACGCTTTGCGAGGGTTTTACGCAAAAACTTTTGGAGCGAACTATGCTGGAGCTTTTCGCGGCGCACGACGAGCGGGGAGAGGCGGCGATAAACTATCTGAGCGTGGGCGTGGGAGAGTTTGGCGAGCGCAGCTCGCTCTTCGCGCCCGATGAAAAGGAAGTCCGTCTAGGCGACGCTCTCTCAAAAATCCGCCTAAAATACGGCGCAAACGCAATCCGCAGCGTCAAAGATGAAGACGACGAAGAAATGGTGGAAGTGTTATCAATCTAGTTTCAAATCCTTAATTTGTTCGTAAAACTGCATATAGTCGTATTCGCGGACTTTTTTCTCAAATCTTTCGTAATAGTCGTCGAAATTTTCAGGCGTTAAAAGCCCCACGCCATCGCGGATCCAAACTAGCATTTGGGAGTTGATTTTTTCGTGATAGTGCGTTAAATCTTTGTAATTTGCTATATCATCCGTGAAATCCATATCGCCCCAAGCGTATACTTTCAAATTTGGGTATTTGGCGCTTTGCTCTATTAGATAGCGAACAAATTCTTTGAAAGTAACAAAAACATCGCCTGTCCTTATATCTAAAGCATGTTTTAAGGTAGAATAAGGCGGAATAACCAAAATAAATTCTGTCTGTGGGTTATTTTGTACAAAGCTCAAAAAACAATCATAGAAGTACGTCTCTGATGCGGCTAATTGTCCGTTTAATAAAACATAGTATGGTTTTTTGCCGGTTTTTATTATTTTTATTTTTCCTTTAATGAATTTGAGTGCATCGCTTATTTGCTTATCCTGTTTGTTTTTTATCCAGTTTTGAAATCCACCAAATCTATTTGTTAGTTCTTTGAGCTTATACCATGCCTTAGGTCTGTCAAAATCACTTTTTTTACATTTTTTATTCAAAGTAAAAATATTTTTTATAAATTTATCGTTTATATAAACACTTAAATCATTAAATAAATTTTTGTCATATAAAAAATCAAATCTAGTGATGGGATATGCTCCTTTTAATCCGTTATCTGGCTCTATATGTGCATCTAATGAATAAATGACTTTTTTGAGTTTTTTATGTTTAAATAAAT
>ONQI01000130.1 GCA_900319915.1 uncultured Campylobacter sp. | reverse complement strand
CTTTCATTAGTCCGATATTACCCTCTTGGATAAGATCGAGGAATGGCAAACCGCGGTTTGTGAAGCGTTTGGCGATACTGACGACAAGTCTCAAATTTGATTTTGCCATTCTCGCTTTTGCGGCATCCGAGATATCTTTGCCGCGCTTGATTTGTTCGAGGACGATTTTTAGCTCTTTTGGATCGAGGTCGAAGCCCGTTTTGGAGGCTTCTTTGGTTTTGAAGAGTTTTTGGATTTCCATATATTTAGAGACCATAGTAGGCTCTGGTACGCGCGCGGCGATTTCTTCTTTGGTGAGCTTGGTGATGTCTTTTAAAATTGCCTCGTGATTGCGTTTGAGCTCGTCGCTGAATAGATTTAGATTCCACACTATACTATCGAGTTCGCGCGAGAAATCGTTGTCGCTTTTGAGCGAGGTTTCCATGGAGCGCACGATTTCGTTGATGAGCTTGCTAGTAGGACCTAGGTCCATAAGTTTGTCTTTTAGGACTTTTTTCTTGAAAGTCAGATTGAGTTTATCGCTTAGCGACATACTCTCGTCTATCATTATGTTTTGTTTTGCGGCGATTTTGAGCCAATCTTTTTTGGCTTTTTCGAGAGCTTTGAAACTAGTTTCTACTTTGTCGTCGCGTTTGTCGTATTTGTGGGCTTTAGCGGCTTTGGCTTTTGTCGCGGCGGCTGCAGCTTTGGCGCGCGCCGGACGACGGTCGTCTTCGAAATCGTCCTCTTCTTCGTTTGTCTCTTCGAACTCTTCCTCTTCTTCCTCGTCGTCCTCTTCTTCCTCGTCGTCAAAGCTTTTAAATAGCTCTTTTACGCGACGTTCGCGGTTTTTGAGAGCTTCTTTGTATTCGAGAATAAAGTCGATGAGATAGGGCACGGAGCAAAACGCGTCTATGATGATGTCTTCGCCTAGTTCGATTTTTTTGCTGATTTGGACTTCTTCGTCTTTGGAAAGTAGCGAGATTTGTCCCATTTCGCGAAGATACATACGCACCGGGCTATCTGAGCGAGACCATTCGAGTAGCTCGTTTTCGCTTGTGAGGTCGAATTCTTTTTCGAGCGCGTCGTCGTCTAAGGCGTGTTTTGTCGCGTTTGATTTGCGCGCTTCTTTTTCTTTGATTTTAGCCGCCTGCACCGCGCTTACTAGTTCTACTTTGTTTCGTTTAGCGAGAGCTTCGATTTTTTTTACGGAAGCGGCTGTTGGGGCTTTGTCGAAAAGTCTGACGAGCTTTTCAAAGGTAACGTAACCTTTCATATTCTCTTTGAAAAGTTCCTCGATTTGCGCGAAAGTCTCTTTTGCCGTGCTCATTAACTCTCCTTGTTGAGTTTCAAATTTGAAATTTGATTTTTTATCATAAATGCGCTTAAAAACAACTTAATACTAATTTAAATTCGAATTAGTCTTTTAGGCTTTCAATATATCTTTGTCCCGAATCCGTTTTTATTATATTAAATGCAAAGCCGTCAAATTTGTCTAAATTTAAAAGCCTTTTTAATACGCTTTCGTCGTCTTGTCCGTTGCCAAAAACGATTGTTAGTTCGATATTTAAAAGCGGCGCGTAACGTTTTAGGGCAGGCAAATACGAGTTTGTCAAGAAAGTGTTAGTAGGATCGAAAATGCTGAGTAAAACCCGTTTTTTGGGCGCGTCTATTTGTTTAAATAGCGAATCGCGCGCGCCGGTGGCGTAAATCATCCAGTTTTTGTTGTCTACCACAGTGTTTTGCGCGAGCAAAGCGCGAGTTTTTGGATCATAATCAATCATTTTTATTTGATTATTGTATCTATTTGGTTTATTAAAGCCGCTTTTTAAGGCTTCTTCTTCGCTTAAACCATCCATGAGATTTCGCAAAAGCTGTAATACCGCGGCGGCTTGAGAGTCGGTGTTTTGCGTGACCGTGCCCGCAAGCCTGCCTTCGCCGATCGCCTCGATCGCGTCGGCGTTTGCGTCGTAGCCAAAAACGGGTAAGCCTTGCGCTAGCCCCGTGGCTTTTAGGGTGGCGAGTGCCATTGCGTCGTTATTTGAGATGATTAAATCTATTCGGTTTCCAAATTTGACTAGCCATTCTTCGAGCGTTTTTTTAGCCACGTCTACGCTCCAAGTCGCGCCGTCGGCGGCTATCATCGCGTGACTCGCGAGTTCGACGCTTTTAAGCGTTTTATCGCCTACTTTAATCTCTCCCGTTTTGGCGACTCCGGGGGCGGTAGAGTCCGCCCACGTACCAAGAGCTATTCTAACGCCTCTAGTTCGTGCGTTTGCGTCGTTGTGCTCGGGATCGCCTATTAAAAGCACGTAACCGATAACTCCGTCGCCGTTTCTGTCGATTTTAGCGGGGTCGGCGGTGGCTAGGAAGTCGGCTATCATTTTACCTTGGACTTCGCCGCCCTTAATCGCGTCGAAACCCACGTAGAAGGTCTTTTTGTTGTGATTCATCGTTATCATATCGACTTTGCCGCTCGCTGGGTCGGAGGGTTGACGATTGAAAAATACAACGGGCTTATCGCCGTTTAGTATTTTTTCCTCTTTTTTATCTTCACAACCGGTAAATACCGATAAAAGCACAGTACAAGCTAGTGCGTATATTAAAATTTTTTTCATAAAATTATCTCGTTTTTTAAAATTGAATAAAGCGTAGTTTTTACCATAAAATGCTTTAAAATGACATAAAATTAGCAATTTTATTCAAATTTGAATATTTAATTCAAATTTGGAACGCTCTTTGCTTTCAAATTTGAAAAAACAACGGAGAGCTTTATGCAAAACGGCTTTTATCAGGCGACGGGCGCGATGGTTACGCAGTTTAACCGTCTTAACGTCATCACTAATAACCTCGCCAACGCCAACACCATAGGTTACAATCGCGACGACGTGGTAATAGCGGACTTCGAGCGCATTTTCAAAGAAACTCGCGACGTGTTGCCCCTAGAGAATAACACCAAAGACGCGGCGAAATTCCTAAACCGCACTATTGACCGCGTTCCAAACATTGACGACGTTTATACGGATTTTAGCGCGGGTGCGATGAAATCTACCGGCAACAAGCTAGACGTGGCTATCACGCGCGAGGACGCGTTTTTGTTGGTAGATACGCCAAACGGCGTGCGCCTCACCAAAAACGGTGCGTTAAGCCTTGATTCGGAGGGTTTTATCGTTACTAAGCAAGGATATCGCGTGCTCCCGACCAACTACGCGGCTCTTCCTGAAAACCGTCGCGGCATCGAGATACCTCAAAACGTGCAACTTACCATCACGCCCGATGGCAACGTTTATGGCGACGACGTGGAGCTTGGACAGTTTTTTATCGCTCAACCTCGTGAGCCGCGCAATCTGCAAAAAGAAGGCGACAATCTTTACGAACTTCCCGATTTTGACGATGAAATCACGCGGCTAGACGCTAGCGGCGCGCTCAGACAAGGTTTCGTGCAAACAAGCAACGTCAATCCCGTCACCGAAATGGTAAATTTAATAGAAACTAATCGTCTTGTCAGCACTTATCAAAAAGTCATGACGACCCATATGGAAGACCTCAATAACGAGGCTATTAGCAAACTCGCCTCCGTGCGGGCTTAATTCAAATTTGAAAGGATAATATATGTTGCGTTCATTATACACGGCTGCCACAGGAATGATAGGCGAGCAAACTCAAATCGACACTACTTCTCACAATATCGCCAACGTAAATACGATAGGATATAAGAAAAATCGCGCGGAATTTGCCGACTTGATGTATCAAACAATGGAATATGCGGGTACGCCGACTAGCACGAACACGATGAGCCCGACCGGTATCAGTGTGGGTTTGGGCGTAAGACCGACTGCGGTAACTAAGCTTTTTGGCGAAGGTTATCTCAAAGAAACGGGGAATAACCTCGATATCGCTATCACCGGCAACGGATTTTTCCAAGTCCAACTCCCCGACGGCACGACCGCGTATACTCGCAACGGCGCGTTTAAACTAGACGGCGAGGGTAATATCGTAAACTCGGACGGCTATCCGCTAATTCCTCAAATGACTATTCCTAGCGACGCCACACAAATCAACATCGGCGTCGATGGCATCGTTTCCGTGCTCCAACCGGGCAACGAAGAAATGACACAAATCGGACAAATCGAGCTCGCTAACTTCGTAAACCCGGCCGGACTTTACTCGATGGGAGATAATAACTACCTAGAAACCACCGCCAGTGGCGATCCGGTGCTAGGCAATCCCGGCAACGACGGTCTGGGACAAACTCGTCAAGGTTTTGTCGAAATGAGTAACGTTCAACTTGTAGAAGAAATGACCGATCTCATCACCGGTCAAAGGGCGTATGAAGCCAACTCAAAGGCCATCATCACGAGTGATGAAATGCTAGAAACCGTCAACGGACTCAAAAGATAATCGGGGTAATTAGGAGGCGTAAAATGGGGTATTTGGTAGTAATTTTCGGACTTATTATATGCTACTGCGCGTTTGATTATTTTATGGTGCAAGACGAAAATAGTGCGATTTAGACTCGTATTTTTACGGACAATTCAAATTTGGAACGCATTTTGCTTATTTTATGCCAAACATACTTTGGAGGTAGGTTATGCAAATCAAACAAACGCTCGAATCTATCACGGTTATAACGGACGATAGCGAGCTTTTCTTGAGCCTTGGAGCGAAGATGCGCGAGAACTTTACAAATTCAATCGGTAGCCGCAGCAAGGTCATTTCGTTTTACGACGAGAGCGAATTTGTCGCGCGCAAGTATTTTCTCAAACTTCTAGGCATGATTTATGCTGAAAAAACGGGTTCGGAAATCGCGTTTTTGCCAAACCGTAGCAAATCCATCAAACTCGTATATCAAAAGCCAAATTCTCTTCAAATCCAACTCAATATCGGGGTCAAATTTGAGCGTGGCAACGTGATTTTCGACGTCAAAAACAGCGAAGAATTATTCAATCGCTACCTCGTCAAATCCTTATCCGGCGTGCGCTACGAGTATTTTGAGCGTTCTGCGCTTCTTAGTTTCGCGTTCGAGCGCGCCGATCAAATCGAACTGCTCGAAAATATCCTAAACTTCCGCGACCACCTCACTTACAGCGTAAATTTCACGTTTAACGCGGAGGATTTCGCCGCTTTTCGCCGCCGCCTAGAAATCGTTGGTTCGCCTAGCTATCACAGACGATTTTCCATGCTCGCAAGCCTACTAGAAGAGCATTTTGAGACGCTCGGTTGCTCGAGTGAGGACGATTTCGAGACCGTGCGCTCTAGCTATTTGCAGCTCACCAAAATGTACCACCCGGACCTCCACGGCGAAAAACAAGGCTACACCGACAAATTTCAAAAAATCAGCGTCGCATACGAGGCGCTAAAACCGTTTTTCAAAGAGCAAGATAATTACATTCTTCAAGCCGCGAATTTTTAACAAATAACGGCTTGTCTTTTGGGCGATTTCGAACGAGTATCGCTCGCGCTTCACTGCGAGCTGGGCATAAAGCCCGCCTTATTTGCGCTTCGCTCACAACGCCCAAAATCCCCTCAAAATACTTCGCCTTTTTTAAATTTAAATCCGTTTTCTCCGTTCAAATTTGAATTAAATCCAAAAAAGTAGTATAATATTTCAAATTTG
>ONQI01000132.1 GCA_900319915.1 uncultured Campylobacter sp. | reverse complement strand
GAACTTACCAAAGAGGAAATTATCGAGCGATACCTAAATCACGTGTATTTCGGGCACGGATATTACGGTATCAAGACCGCCGCGCTCGGATATTTTAAGAAAAATTTGAACGAACTTACGCTCAAAGAAATCGCCATGCTAGTCGGTCTCCCAAAAGCTCCTAGCAACTACGATCCCACTCGTCATATGGACTTTTCTCTGTCTCGTGCAAACGCGGTGATTTCTCGTATGGCGGCGCTTGGTTGGATTACAAATGAAGAATACGTTGCCGCGCTCGCCGAAACGCCCGTCGTCTACGACGAGACTCTCACGCAAAACCGCGCCCCATATCTCGTCGACGAGACTCTCAAAGAGCTAGCCAAACGCTATCCGGACGTGAAAACCGGCGGATATAAAATCACGCTTACGGCCGACCTCAAAGTCCAAGAAATGGCTCGCGCCGCGCTTCGCTACGGTTATAGTGAAATCCTTAAGCGCGACAAAAACGCCTCCGTAGGCGTACTAAACGGCGCTGTCATCGTCACAAATCCACTCACGGGCGAAGTACTCGCGATGGTGGGCGGCGTGGATTACGCCAAAAGTAGCTATAACCGAGCCACGCAAAGCGCAAGGCAGCCCGGTTCTAGCTTCAAGCCTTTTATTTACCAAATCGCGCTCGACCTTGGCTATTCGCCGATGAGCGAGGTGGCCGATATCCCGCGCGTGTTTGAGGGAATGGGCGGAAGTCCCGATAAAAAGGATTGGAAGCCAAAGAATTTCGGCGGTGATTTCCAAGGCTTTATCACGATGAAAGAAGCCCTTAAAAAGTCGCGCAACCTCGCTACGATCAATCTTTTAAACTCTATCGGGCTTGACGTAGTGTGGAATCGCTTAGACGAGTTCGGCTTTGAAAACGTGCCTCAAAATCTCTCCATTGCGCTAGGTAGTTTTGGCGTGAGTCCGTTTGATTATAGCGAGTCGTATTCGGTGTTTGCCGGTATGGGCAAAATCGCCAAAACCTACCTTGTGAGTAGCGTTTCAAAAGGCGACGGTATGCCTGATTTTATCGCCGAGCCTGAAATTCGCGAAATCGAAGCGCCCGAGCAAGTCTATCTCATGGTCGATATGCTAAAAACCGTCGTCAATCAAGGCACCGGACGTGGCGCGAAAGTCGCCGGTATCGATATCGGCGGCAAAACTGGCACCACCAACAATAGCGTGGACGCGTGGTTTTGCGGCTTTACGCCCGAACTTCAAGTTATTGTTTGGTATGGCAACGACGACAACACGCCTATGCGCAAAGTCGAGGGCGGCGGACGCACGGCGGCGCCTGTATTTCGCGAGTTTCTCACAAACTATCTCAAAGAATACCCCGAAACCAAGCGCAAATTTGACGTGCCAAGCGGAGTTTTTCACCGCGTTTACAAAGGTAGCGACGAGCTCTATACTCGCACCTCGCAACTGCCCGTTAAAAACACGATGGATACGGTGAGTAAACAAGAAGACGAGGGATTGCTTTTTTAAATTTGCGCTTTTGGCGGTTTTTGTGGAGATTTCGCAAAAATCGCGCGTCGATGAGCGGACAACGTCTATCTAGCGGAGCTTGCTTGTGATTTCAAATTTGAAACCGTTTCAAATTTGAATTATTTCCTTGATGCTTTTACGACTCGTTCGGTCTCCAAGGCAATGGCGAGTTCTTCATCTGTGGGGATGACGGCGATTTTAATTTTGGCACCATCTTGCTCGACTAGGCGAGCTTCTCGGCTTGGAAAGGTATTTTTGTGAGTGTCGAGCGAGATTCCAAAAACATCTAGTCCTTCGCAGATTGCCGCCCTGATTTTGGGGTCATTTTCGCCTATGCCTGCTGTGAAAACGAGTGCGTCGATACGTCCCAAAATCGCGATATACGCGCCGATATATTTTTTGACGCGCCGCACGAACATATCAAAGGCTAGTTTTGCCGCCTCGTCGCCCGAGTTTGTTCGCTCTTCGATTTCGCGCATGTCGTTTGTGCCGCATATTGCGAGCAGACCGCTTTGTTTGTTCATTATCTCGTCGATTTCTTCGTAGTTTAGTCCCGCGTTTTTCATCAAAAATGGCACTATCGCCGGATCGATGTCGCCACAGCGCGTGCCCATCATGAGGCCTTCGAGCGGCGTTAGACCCATCGAAGTATCGACGCAACGCCCGTTCTTGATGGCTGCGACTGACGAGCCGCTACCAAGGTGTAGCGTTATACAACTAAATTTATCATACGACGTGCCGGCGAGCTTTGCCGCTTCGCGTGAGACAAAGCCGTGCGAAGTACCGTGCGCGCCGTATCTGCGGACTTTGAAACGTTCGTAAAATTCAAGTGGCAACGGATACATATACGCCGATTTTGGCATGGTTTGATGAAATACGGTGTCAAACACGGCGACATTTGGCGTATTTGGGCTCACGCGCATAGTCTCGCGCATACCGGCTAAATGCGCGGGATTGTGAAGTGGGGCTAGGGGTATGAGTTCGCGAATTTTTTCCATCACATCATAGTCGATGAGTACCGACTCTGAGAACAAATCCGCACCCTGAACCACGCGGTGTCCTACGGCGTCAACTTTTGCACCGCCTCCCAGCGCGTCTTCTAGCATGCGATTCATCACGTCGATACCAAAGCCGTGATTTGGGATAGAACCCTTCATCTCAAACGTTTTGCCCGTGAGATTATTTGTGACGCTAGCGTAGGATTTACCAAAGCCTATTTGCTCGATGAACCCTTTGCAAACGACCTCGCGCGTATCCATTTCGAATAATTTAAATTTAATCGAACTGCTACCCGAGTTAATGACGAGTATTTTCATTCGCCACCCTGCAAAGCGCTAATAAGCACGGTATTTACGACGTCCGCGACCGTGCAGCCGCGGCTTAGGTCATTGACGGGTTTGTTCAGCCCTTGCAAGATTGGCCCGATGGCGAGGGCGTTTGCGCTGCGTTGGACGGCTTTGTAGCAGATATTGCCACAATTGAGATTCGGGAAAATAAACACGTTCGCCTTGCCCGCGACTTCGGAATTTGGCGCTTTTTTAGCGGCGGTGGCGGGGTCTGTGGCGGCGTCAAATTGCATAGGACCGTCGATGTTCAAATTTGAATCTAAGGCACGCGCTTTTTTTACAACTTCGCGCACGAAATCCACGTCGGCGCCTTTACCGCTTTCGCCCGTGGAATAACTCAGCACCGCCACGCGGGGTTCTAGCCCAAAATTGCGCGCGGTCTGGGCCGTGGCGAGCGCGATGCCGGCGAGCTCGTCCGCGGTGGGATTTGGGCAAATCGCGCAGTCGGCAAAAATTTGGATGCGGTCTTTGAGACACATGATAAACGCGCCGCTTACGGTCGAAATTCCGGGTTTAGTCTTTACGAATTGAAGAGCCGGGCGAATCGTCTGTGCAGTCGTCGTGCCCGCTCCGCTCACCATGGCGTGCGCAAATCCTTTGTAAACAAGCATAGTGCCAAAATACGTGCGGTCTTTCATGAGTTTTGCCGCTTCGTCCTCACTCATGCCTTTGTGTTTGCGAAGCTCGTAAAGAGTGGTGGTAAAATCGCCCGCGTATTCGTTGTTTGCGGGGTCTATTATTTTCAAATTTGAATTATTTAAATCTAATTCAAATTTGGACGCGTTTTTGGCGATTTTTTCGGGATCTCCGAGTAGGATTATGCGCACCGCACCGCTTTCTAGTAAAATTTTGGCGGCTTGCAAAATCCGCTCGTCGTCGCTTTCTGGCAAGACAACCGTGCGGTTTAGTTTTCGCGCTTTTGCAAGCAAGCTCATTTCAAATTTGAGCGGCGTCGCGCACTCGCAAACCGCGTTTGTAATTTCGTCCGCGCCGTTAACGTGTGTGAAATCTATCAAATTTGATTTATAGGCGTTGGCCGGGCTTGCGAGCACGGGAGCGGCGAGGTTTCGCGCGATTTCTTCGTCCAAAAGGGGCAAGATTTCGCCCACGACTATCACAAAATCTGCGCAAATGCTTTCAAATTTGGATATAATACCAAAAAGAAGTTCCTTTTTTTTGCCTTGGACAAGCAAATTTTGCGCGTCCGCGAGGCTAAAAGCGATACTAGAATTAACGTTTTCGCCGTCAAAAATGGGGTAAAAAACGGTCGGTGTAAGCCCCAAAGTGCGTGTTTGCGCGAGTAAATTTTCACGAAAATCAGACTCGCGCCAGTCAGAATTTAGCACAAAAACACTTTTTAGCATCGTTTTCTCCTAAAATTGGCGAAATTTTTGCTTATTTTAGCAATTTTTACTTGAAGGGCAGTTTATGAAAATGAAATTTTTGATGATTTTTGGTGCGGTGGGCGCATTTTTGAGCGGTT
>ONQI01000133.1 GCA_900319915.1 uncultured Campylobacter sp. | reverse complement strand
GCCGTAAATACAGGGAATTTTATAATAAGCAGAGTTTTGTCTATGTTTGAATTCGAAAGGTCTAGCCACTGGTTTAAATCGACTAAAATAGCGGTTTTTGCTTTTATGAAGCCGCCCCAGTTCGCGCCGTTTAGTCCTATCATTCCGCGCAATACTTTAAGCGCGTCGTCAAATGAGTTTGCGCGGAAAAATACCCAAGAAGCGTTGATGAAGTTAAAGGTGATAAACCAAGCGATGATTTTGGGAAGTTTGAGGCCTATTTGCGACCAAAATTTGCAAATGCAAATCGCGACGCCGTGCAAAAATCCCCAGAATACAAAAGTCCAGCCCGCGCCGTGCCACAGACCGCTAAGCAGGAGGGTAGCTAGAAGATTGAGGTAGGTCCTTCCTTCTCCCGCTCTACTGCCGCCTAGTGGAATATAGACGTAGTCGCGAAGAAATCTACCTAGCGTGATATGCCACCTGCGCCAAAACTCCGCGATATTTGTCGAGCGATAAGGTGAGTTGAAGTTAATCGGGAGTTTGATATTAAAAAGCAAAGCCGCGCCTATGGCCATATCGCAGTAGCCGCTAAAATCGAAATAGAGTTGAAAAGTATAAGCGAGCGAAGTTTGCCACGCCGCGAAAAACTCGAGCGTCTTTGCCACGTCAAATCCCTGCGTCGCGTATTGTGCGAAAGTGTCCGCAATGGCGACTTTTTTGAATAGCCCCATAGAAAAAATAAAAATACCCAGCAAAATATTGCGGTAATTTTTTACTTTAGCGCGAAGTGTGGCGAATTGAGGCATCATTTCTTTGTGATGGACGATAGGACCCGCGATGAGTTGCGGGAAAAAGGTCACAAAAAGCGCGTATGAGAGAAAATCATACTCCTTTGTTTCGCTGCGATAAGAATCCACCAAATAGGCAATTTGTTGGAAGGTAAAAAATGAAATCGCGAGCGGCAAAAGTAGTTTTAGTGGCTCGACGTGAGAGCCAAAAACGAAGTTTGCGTTAGCAATGAAAAAATCTGCGTATTTGAAGTAGCCCAAAAGGGCGACGTTCGCAATTATGCCAAAGGCGAGCAGAGCGCGAGGCGAGACGCGAGATTTGCCCGCAGACAAAGCCGAGCCGATAGCGAAATTAAAAACCATAGAAACGAGTATGAGCGGCAGATATTTAATATTCCACCAGCTATAAAAAAATAAGCTAGCGACTACCAAAAACGCTTTCGCCGCCTCGGTAAGACGTTTGTGATTTAGCCAAAAATATGCAAAAAACGTGATTGGCAAAAATAAAAATATAAACTCGAAACTGTTAAAAAGCAAAATAGTCCTTTATTTTAAATTTGAAAGGGGATTGTAGCAGATGTTAATTCAAATTTGAATTAAGCGCAAATTTGCTATAATCGCGGCAATTTTTTAAAAGGTAAAATCATGGAAAACGAACCAAAACAAATCAAAATGAGCGAAGCGCTGGCTCTTGGCGCGCTAGTATTCGCCAAAAATTTCAGCGCTCCGGCGGGTGAAAAAGAGCTTGAAAACCTCGCGCCAAACTGGTTTATCAAAACCGAAAATCCAGAAAACGAGCGTGGCGCGGCTTTACTAAAAACCGCCGCCGAGGCAAAAGACAAAGCCGCTCTTGCCGCGGCTATCAAGGCGGATTTCGAGGCGTTTGCGCCCAAATTTGAACTAGATAGTTACGGCTATATCGGCGAGAAGAAAGTCGAAGCGTTCTACGAAAAAATCAAATTTAAAAAGCCGTTCGCGACCCTTCGCGCCTCTCACGCGTCAAATATGCTAGCTTTGCTCGCGGTGATTTTTCGTCAAGACAAGGACGAGGCGACGCACAACGCTCTTGGTATGTGGCTTGCAGATTTTGTGCTTCCTAGCGCGTTTTTGCTCGCGCGTGACCTCGCGAAAGATGCGAAAAGCGAGTATTATATGGCTTTGGGCGAGTTTATGGCGGATTATTTCAAGCATATCAAATCCGCGCTCGGACTTCGCGCCGAGTTTGAGTAGGACGTTTCGAGTTCAAATTTGAATAACTGGAACAATATTTATTCGCTTTTCGACCCCGTCGCGTTCGAGATTTTTGGGTTTAGGGTGCATTGGTACGGCATTATGTACGTGCTTGCCCTGCTCGTCGCGCTCGCGCTTGCCAAGTATTTCGTGAAGCGCGACCGATTGCCCATTGAAGAGCGCATGCTCGATAATTATTTTTTGTGGGTGGAAATCGGCGTGATTTTGGGCGCGAGAATCGGTTATATCGCTATTTACGACGATTATTCGGCGTATTATTTTTCGCATCCGTGGGAGATTTTTAATCCTTTTAGAAACGGCGAGTTTGTGGGAATTCGCGGCATGAGTTATCACGGCGCGGTCGTGGGATTTGTGCTGGCCACCGCCGCGTTTTGCGCGAAATACCGCCAAAACGTCTGGCTTTATCTCGATCTAGTCGCGCTCTCCGTGCCTCTTGGTTACGTGTTTGGGCGCGTGGGAAATTTCCTAAATCAAGAGCTTGTCGGACGCGTGACGGACGTGCCTTGGGCTATACTTGTGGACGGCGTTTTGCGCCATCCTAGTCAGCTTTACGAGGCGGCGCTAGAAGGGCTCGGAGTGTTTGTGCTATTGTGGTTTTACCGCCCCCATGCGAAGGTTCATGGCGAGCTCATCGCGATTTATGCGACGCTTTATACGGCGGCGAGATTTGTTTGCGAGTTTTGGCGCGAACCTGACGCAAACATCGGTTTTGTGGCGTTAGGACTTAGTATGGGGCAGATTTTATCGCTAGCGATGATGTTTTGCGGGCTTGGGCTACTCGTATATTTGCGCGCTTTTCGCGGGCGTCGCAATTTAAATTTGAAATAACCTTCAAATTTAAAGCAAACTTTAAGTATTGAAAGGGTATAATTTCAGCCTTTGCGTGGTTTTGTAGCTCAGTCGGTAGAGCAAAGGACTGAAAATCCTTGTGTCGGCAGTTCGATTCTGCCCGAAACCACCATTTCTCCTTTAAAAAATCCCCAAATTTAATCCTAAATTTCAAATTTGAATGATATAATCACGCCAAAAATTCAAAGGAAATTTTATGTATCGTTTCGCTCCATCGCCGACGGGGGATATGCACATAGGTAATCTTCGCGCCGCGATTTTTAACTATATTTGTTCACGCCAAGACCATAGCGGCTTTGTTCTGCGTATCGAAGACACCGATACGGCTCGCAATATCGAGGGCAAAGACGCTGAAATTATGGATATTCTCACTCGCTTTGGTATCAAGTGGGACACGCTTTACTATCAAAGCAAAAATCTCAAATTTCACCAACAATTCGCTTCCAAACTTCTAACCGAAGGCAAGGCGTTTTTGTGCTTTTGCGACGAGGCGACTTTGGAGGCCAAAAAAGAAGCCGCGAAGGCTGCTGGCAAGCCATATCGTTATGACGGCGCGTGCGAGCATTTAGACGCCCAGACCGTGCTAAACGACCCGCGACCGGCGGCCGTGCGTCTGCGCATACCGCCTGAATATACGGAAAAAGATTTTAGTTTCGAGGACGGTATCAAGGGGCACATCGCCTTTGACCCCGCGAACTTCGATAGTTTCGTGATTTTGCGCGCAAACAAAACGCCTACTTACAATTTTGCCTGCGCGATCGACGATATGTTAGAGGGCGTGACTTACGTGATACGCGGCGAGGACCACGTCAGCAACACACCGCGCCAAAATCTCATTCGCGCCGCTCTTGGCTATACGGGAGAGATAAAATATGCCCACTTGCCGATCATTTTAAATAAACAAGGTCAAAAAATGAGCAAGCGCGAAAATAGCTCTTCTGTTAAATGGCTACTTGAAGTGGGCTATATGCCAGAGGCCATCGCAAATTATCTAATCATGCTTGGCAACAAAACGCCGTGCGAGATTTTCACGCTGGAAGAAGCTATAGAGTGGTTTGACGTATCTAAAATCTCAAAATCGCCCGCCAAATTTGACGAAGACAAGCTCGCCCAAATCAATCGCGAGCACATCAGACGCGCGAGCGACGAGCGTCTAAGAGAACTTGGGTTCGCTCGCCCGGAGCTTGCTAGGTTTTACACCCAAGAAAGCAGTCTAATCCCCGAAATCAAGGCGAAAATCGCGGCGATTTACGGCGCCAAAGAAATCGAGCCCGAGTGGCGCGAAAACGCCGCGAAAATCAGGGCGCAAATCCTTGTGATGAACGCGTTGCCTGCTGAGTTTAGCGAGTTTATGAAGCAAATCACGGACGCCACGGGACTTAAAGGCAAGGCGTTTTTCATGCCTTTGCGCTTGCTTCTTACGGGCGCGGCTCACGGTCCCGAGCTCAAAGACCTCTATCCGCTTATCAAAGACGACGTTAAGGAGATAATCAAATGATAGCAAGTAGCCTCCTAGGCGCGCTAGTTTCGGTCGCGCATATAGCCATTACGGCGTATATTTTCATCATCGTTGCCGCCGCGTTGATGAGCTGGGTCAATCCCGATCCATACAACAAAATCGTGCAGTTTCTTTACAGGGCGACCCAGCCGGCTTACAATCTCGTGCGCAAAACGGGGATTCCAACTGTGTTTGGCGGCATAGACGTCGCGCCTATCATCGTTTTGCTAGTTTTGGAATTTATAGATCAGTTTCTCATCAGGCTTACGTTTTGAACAAAATCAAATTTGAATTAGTCGCGCTTTTTTGCGGCGCGATTTTGGCGTTTTCAAATTTGAATGCTAGAGCACTTTTGCTTGAAGAAATAAACGCCGCTCCCGCCGGGCTTGCAAAGGATTATTATATCTGGCGTTACGCGGGCGAGCATAAGGCGAATAAAAAAACGCTCAAAGCTCTTCGCTCCCAAATTACTTACTACCGAGTTAACGTCAAAAAAAGATTTGACTCCCTCCTTGGCGAGTATGTCAAAAAAGTGCAAACCTGCACGGAGCCGCTTCGCGAGATGTCGCCAAAGTGCCAAAAAGCCGTGATTAGCGTGCCATTTTTGGCAAAGATGAGCGCCGAAGAACGCGCGGATTTGGCGGCGTTTTTTAAGGGCAAAGACCGTGATGTTTATGGATTTGTAGCGGATTTTGGCGCCCCGGATGCAGTGGAGAAGGCGATAAAAGCGGGTAACGCGTATGCTTACCTTAAATACTACGCCGCGAGCAAGGACAAAGACGAATTTTTGCTCGCTCACGAGCTCAACGCGCGCGTGATTTCAAATTTGAACGATTATGCGACCTTCAAAAAAATCCTTGACGAAACCGTGATTTCGGACGCGCACGGGGATTTCAAATTTAAAATGTTAAACTTCGACGCCAACGCCACAAAAGGCGAGAACGCTTTTTGGTGCGGGCTAAACGCCGTTAAGCTGGGTGTTGCGGAGAAAGCCGAGGCGTTCTTTCGTTCTGCGGCGGCGAGCGCGAAACACGGGAGTGAGCGCGATAAGGCGAACTTTTGGGTATATCTTACTAGCGGCGATAAAGCGGCGCTTACGGTAATGCTAAAAAGCGCGGATATCAACATGTATAATCTCTACGCGCGCGAGCTCACCGGCGGAGGCAAAGTCAAAATCGTCGTGCCGACCCCGAAGGCAAAAACCCTACCAAACTATGATATATCAGATCCCTTCGCGTGGCAGCGCACTAGGACGAAAGCCGCCAAATTGCACGGCGCCGAGCTCGTTAAATTCGCGAGTCAATTTTACACTCAAAACACTTTGGGCGAATATTGCTACATTATGGAGCGGGCGCACGATTTTCGCGTGCATTACTATCCGACGCCTTTTATGGACGTTATCGGCACCAATAACCCCGTGCGTCAAGCCCTCATTCTCGCGCTTGCTCGCCAAGAAAGCCGTTTTGTCCCAAGCGCGATTTCGAGCTCTTACGCGTTGGGAATGCTACAATTTATGCCTTTTCTCGCAAACGACATAGGCAAGAAAAAGCTCCAAAAACCGGGCTTCGATCAAGACGATATGTTTAAGCCCGCCGTCGCTTATGAGTTTGCAAATTATCATTTGGATTATTTAGAAAAGTATTTGCAAAGTCCGATTTTTATAGCTTACGCTTATAACGGCGGCATAGGATTTACCAAGCGCATGCTTTTGGGTGGTAAACTCTTTACAAAAGGCGGAGCAAACGAGCGTTTCGAGCCTTTTCTCTCAATGGAGCTCGTACCATACGCGGAAAGTCGCGAATACGCTAAAAAGGTGCTCGCCAACTACGTCGTCTATCTGGCTATTTTGCATTCCAATACAAAGATTTCGCGTTTTTTCGGAAATTTAAGCGAACCGGGAGTGAAAGAGAAGTTTCGCTCGCGTTAGCGTCCGCGTTCAAATTTGAATTATTCGCTCTTTTTGGAGCGTTCAAATTTGAATTGCTCGCGTCCTCGCCTGCGCCAAGTCTTGCAAGTAGGGCTCTCGCTTCTTCCTCGTCCCAGCCTTCGCCCTTAGCGCTCGCGTTTTGATCGTTTTTGGCGCTAATCTTAACTGCCGTGCGATTAAACTCCAAGCTTAAAACGTCTGCTTCTTTGGTCGGTGCGGATACGTGCAAATACAGTCCCCAAGGCGCTTTAAAACTAGTTAGCGCCATCAATTCATCGTTTTCGTCGATTATTTCGACTTTCGTGCCG
>ONQI01000140.1 GCA_900319915.1 uncultured Campylobacter sp. | reverse complement strand
GTATGCAAATCGGTTCGTCTTACGATATACTCAATCCTTACGGGCTAGCCCAAGCCCACTCCGATCAAAACTTGCAAGCTAGCGATCGCGCCGCCGACGAGCAAAGCGGCGAGGTAAACGAAACCGCCCAAGGCAAAAACTCCACCGAAGCGCGCGGTAGCGACGAGCAAAAAGAAAGCGAGTCCCCCACCGCTCAAGCCGCCAACGGCGAGGAGCTCAGCGAAGCCGATCTTTCCACGGTGCGCCGACTCCAAGCCGCGGACCGAGAAGTTCGCGCTCATGAGGCGGCTCATCAGGCTGCGGGCGGCGGGCTTGCGGGTGCGGCGAGTTTTTCTTACACTAGGGGTCCTGACAACAAAATGTACGCCACCGCGGGCGAGGTGCCAATCACGATAAAAGAGGGCGCGACGCCAGAAGAAACCATCGCTATCGCGCAACAAATCAAAGCCGCGGCAATGGCTCCGGCCAATCCTAGCGGACAGGATTATCGCGTGGCGGCAAGCGCGTCCAGACTAGAGAGCCAAGCTCGCGCCGAAGCGGCCGAACTCCGCGCCAAGGAAACAAATAAAGAAAACGAAAACGATTCAAATTTGAACGAAGAAGACGGCGCAAAAGACGTCGGCGAGGGCTTACGCGATCTTTTCGCAGACGGCGCGGACGAGCCAAATTTGAACGCCGTCGCGAGCAAACGCGCATTTGGGGACGACGATATCCCGAGAGCTACGATAAATCCGAAAAAAGACGATGGGGATTTGTTTTCAAATTTGATAAAAGAAGCCAAATAACGGCTTTTACTTCAAATTTGAATATTAAAATTTACTTTCGCGGCGCAATATTTTTTGATGATTTTTGCGTTCGCGAACGCGACTCGCGCGTAGTCGAATACTAAATCCATCGAGCGTGAAAAGCGTGAAGCGAGCGCGAAAAGCGCAAAAAAGCTAAGCCGCTTATTTTAAATCTCTTTTTGCGAAATAATTCGCTAGTACCGCCCCGGAAATATTATGCCACACGCTAAAAATCGCTCCGGCAATCGCTGCGGCGGGCATGGTGGCGAACTGCGTAACGGCCAGGCTCGTGGCCAGCCCGCTATTTTGCATGCCGACTTCTATCGATACGGCTTTGACTTGCGCGCCGCCAAGCCCCACAAGTCTAGCTCCAGCAAATCCTAGCGCGTAGCCGGCTAAATTATGAACGGCGACCACGAGAGCTACTAGCGCGCCCGAAGTCATGATTTTGCTAGCGTTCGCGCCAACCACAGAGGTAATAATAACGACGATTGCCAAAGTCGCTAAAGCGGGCAAGAAATCTCGCGCCAAATCCACGTAGCGCGAAAAAAAGTGATTTATCAAAAAGCCCGCCGCGACCGGAACGAGCACGATTTGAGCTACGGAGATAAACATCGCCATAGTCGGTACTTCGATACTTTCTCCCGCTAGCAAAAGCGTGAGTAGCGGCGTGAGAATGGGCGCTAACAGCGTCGAGCACGCCGTCATCGCCACAGATAGTGCGAGGTCGCCTTTTGCGAGGTAGGCTATTACGTTACTAGCCGTGCCGCCCGGGCAGCAACCCACCAAAATCACGCCTAGAGCGAGCTCTGGAGACAGCGCGAAAGCTTTTGTGAGAGCGTAGGCTAGGGCGGGCATAATGACAAACTGCGCCGCGACGCCCACGGCGATGGATTTTGGGCGCGTAAAAACGGGCGCAAAGTCGCTCGCGCGAAGGCTCAATCCCATGGCAAACATGATGAGCGCGAGCAAAGGCGCGATAAAAGAGGTAGGCAAAGCGGTGCCAATTCCCGGCTTCCATAGAGCGACCCCGGCACAGCAAATAGCGATAAAAGCAATATTTCGCGGTATCCAAGCAAGAAATTTTCGCATAAGCGACCTTTCAAATTTGAACGGGATTATATTCAAATTTGGATTAAACTCGTTTAAATTTGAATTGTGCTAAAATCGCGAAAATAATTTCAAATTTGAAACTTCAAATTTGAAATTATAAACCGATGAATTCAGTCCGCGTAGTCGGACAATCCCGCGAAGCGCGGGTTCTAGGGCGGCGAGCCCTAGTCCTCGGGACGGGCTTTGCTCGTCCCGAGAAATCAAATTTGAAACGGCAAAAATGCAAAGATACAAGACCAAACAAATCAACGTCGGCGGCGTGAAAATCGGCGGCGACGCGAAAATCAGCGTTCAGTCCATGACGTTCGCAAAGACTCGCGACATAAAGGATACGCTCGCGCAGATAAATCGCCTATATTTCGCCGGCTGCGACATCGTGCGCTGCGCGGTGTTTGACAAGCGCGATATCGAGGGACTCGAACAAGTCAAAAAAGAAAGCCCGCTACCGATTGTAGCCGATATTCATTTCAATCACAATTACGCCGTTGCGGTCGCGAAGTTCGTCGACGCGATTCGCATAAATCCGGGCAATATCGGCGGCAAAGAGCACATTAGAGCGGTTGTCGAAGCGTGCAAAGAGCGCGGTTTGCCTATCCGCATAGGCGTCAACGGCGGTTCGCTAGAAGCGCAGTTTGAGGAGCGTTACGGCCGCAGCGTCGAGGGAATGGTGCAGAGTGCGCTATACAACATTAGATTGTTAGAAGAGTTCGATTTTACCGATATTGCGGTGAGCCTCAAAGCCAGCGATGCGCCTACCACGATGGCGGCTTATCGCGCGCTTAGGCCGCTTGTGGATTATCCGTTTCATCTCGGCGTGACAGAGGCTGGAACGAGTTTTCATGCGACTGTGAAGTCCGCGATCGCGCTAGGCGGGCTACTTATGGAGGGTATCGGCGACACGATGAGGGTGAGCATCACGGGCGAGCTCGAGGAAGAAATCCGCGTCGCGCGCGCGATTTTGCAAGATAGCGGCGTGCAATCAAGCGGAGTAAATCTCGTTTCGTGCCCGACTTGCGGGCGATTACAAAGCGATTTAGTTGCCGCGATGAAAACAATCGAGGAACGCGTGAAAGGCATAAAAGAGCCTTTAAATCTTAGCGTTATGGGCTGCATCGTAAACGCCTTAGGCGAGGCTAAGGGCGCGGACGTGGCGATTGCCTTTGGTAAGGGTAACGGTATGGTTATCCGCCACGGCGAAGTGGTCGCGAGGCTGCCCGAGAGCGAGCTCGTGGAGAGATTTATGGGCGAAGTTGAGGAAGAAATCAAACAAAGGAACGGCGAGTGATAGCTTCAAATTTATTTGACGACGATATCGAGCGCGGACTTTTAAGCGCGATTTTATACGACAACTTGCTCCTTAGCGAGGTTATGGATATATTAGAGGTCGCAGACTTTCATCATCCGGGCCACGCCGATATTTATCGCGTTATGGTCGAATGTGCCCAAGGCGACCAACCCGTCGATGAATTTTTCATTAAAAACCGCCTAGGTAGTCGCTACAACGAAAGCGTGCTAAACGGCGTCGTCGCCGCAAGCCCTATCATAAACGCCAAACAATACGCGATGGGGCTAAAAGAAATGTCGATAAAACGCGCTCTTTTGCACGTCGCCAGTAAAATCCCGGAAAAAATCGACGAGGCGGCAAATGACGGCAAGGAAGCTCGCCTCATCGTCGATAATATCAGCGAGGAGATTTATTCGCTCGTGGACGATTCTCAAGGCGGCGTGCTCCAAACAGCCAGCGAGGCTGTGGTCGCCGCCGTTAGCGAGATAAAAAGACGCAAAGAACAAGGTAGCGGACTTCTTGGTATTTCTACAGGATATTCGGAGCTAGATCGCCTCACCAAAGGACTAAAAGGTGGCGAACTCATCATCATCGCCGCGCGTCCGGGTATGGGTAAGACTACGTTT
>ONQI01000136.1 GCA_900319915.1 uncultured Campylobacter sp. | reverse complement strand
ACCCGGGAGCCGAGATTGGTAGGCGCGTGTTCATAGACCATGCCACGGGCGTCGTCGTGGGAGAGACCGCCATCGTGGGCGATGATTGTCTCATTTATCAAGGCGTGACGCTCGGCGGCGTGAGCCTAGAAAAAGGCAAACGCCACCCAACGCTCGAAAACGGCGTAGTCGTGGGCGCCGGCGCAAAAATACTAGGCAATATTACCGTGGGGAAAAATTCCAAAATCGGCGCAAACTCGGTCGTTATCAAAGACGTGCCCGCTTATAGCACCGCAGTCGGCGCGCCGGCGAGAGTGGTGAGGATTTGCTCTAAACCGCTCGAACACAACAAGCTACCCGACGTCGATAAAGAAATCTTTAATTATTTGCTTGCTCGCATTGAAAATCTCGAAACCGAGCTTTCAAATTTGAATAATTGCAAACATTTGAATAATTGTAAGCAAACCATAAAGAATAAAGATATAGAATTAGACGAAAATTTCAAGCAGTATCTAAAATCATTCAAGGAGTAATAATAATGAAATTATCAAGCCGCATCGGAAGGCTAAGCGAAAGCATCACTATCGCCATTAGTTCCAAGGCCAAAGAAATGAAAGCCGCGGGCAAAGACGTGGTGATTTTCAGTGCGGGGGAGCCGGATTTTGATACCGCCGAAGTCGCCAAAGAAGCCGTTATTTCCGCCATGCAAAAAGGCTGTGGCAAATATACGCCGGTTCCCGGTACCAAAGAAACGCTAGAGGCTATCGCTCACAAATTAAAACGCGACAATAATCTTACCTATAAAACCAGTCAAATCATCACAAACGTGGGCGCGAAACACTCGCTATTTAATCTTTTTGAGTGTATAGTGGATTATGGCGACGAGGTGATTATCCCCGTGCCGTGTTGGGTTACATATCCCGAAATCGTCAAATACTGTGGCGGCGAGCCCGTGCTCGTGCGAACTAGCGAGCAAAACCGTTTCAAAATCACGGCCGACGAGCTAAAAGCCGCAATCACGCCAAAAACAAAAGCGCTAGCGCTCTGCACTCCTAGCAATCCCGCAGGCGCCGTATATGACAAAAGCGAGCTAGAAGCGATCGCCGAAGTATTAAAAGGCACGGATATCATCGTTATCGCCGATGAAATCTATGAAAAAGTGATTTTTGGTAAAACTTTCACCGCCGCCGCAAGCATCAGCGAAGATATGTATAAACGCACCGTCACGATAAATGGTCTAAGCAAGTGCGGCGCAATGCCGGGCTGGCGTTTCGGTTATGCGGCGACTAGCGACGACGAGCTAGCCGCGGCTATGAGAAAACTCCAAAGCCAAAGCACGAGCAACATCTCAAGTATCGTCCAAGCGGGCGCGATACCGGTACTAGAAGGCAAAGCCGACGATTATATCGAGCAAATGCGCGTGGAATATGAGCGTCGCCGCGACTATGCCGTAGACGCGATAAACGCAATTGAAGGTCTTAGCGTAGTCAAACCGGACGGCGCGTTTTATTTGTTTGTAAATTGCGGCGCGGTGGAGCCAGATTCGATGAAGTTCTGTACTCGTTTGCTTGAAGAAGCGCTCGTCGCGACCGTGCCGGGCGTGGGATTTAGCATGGACGGATACTTCCGCATCAGTTTCGCGTGCAGCATGGATAACCTCAAAGAGGGTATCGCGCGAATCGCCGAATTTGTGAAAAACTACAAATAATGCGTCTTAGCGTCGTGCTTCCATGCTTTGGCGTCGCGCCCTTCGTGGAGCGCGCGATTAGGAGCGTGGATTTCGCAGACTGTGAAATCATCGCGGTAAATGATGGAAGCACCGACGATACTCTCTCCGTTTTGCGCGCTCTTTCGCGCGAACTTTCAAATTTGAAAATCATCGACCAAAAAAACGCGGGTGCGAGCGCGGCTAGAAACGCGGGGCTGGCAGTCGCAAAAGGCGAATATATCGCTTTTTTGGACGGAGATGATTTTTTTGAAAAAGGCGCGCTAGCAAAACTGTTCGCTCTCGCGGACGAAACGAGCGCCGACATTGTTTTTGGCGATTTTAATTATTTTTATGACGATTCAAATTTGACTTCGCAGGCGAGCAAAGCCCGCCTTTGCGACGAGGGGTGCGAGCGCCCCCTCGACCCCTCTAAAGTTATGCGTCCGACTACGCGGACTGAATTTAGCGGTTCAAATTTGAAAAAACCCGCTAAAAATTATATTTGCGCCGAGGGATTAATCGACAAATATAAGTATTTCGCCGATTTTTGCACGGGGCGGGACTCGGCTCTACCTGCCGTTTGGGGCAAAATCATAAAATCAAATTTGATAAAAGAAAATGGGCTTAAGTTTTTGGAGGGTGTATTTGTAGCAGAAGACGTAAATTTCAGTGCCAAAGCGATTTT
>ONQI01000138.1 GCA_900319915.1 uncultured Campylobacter sp. | reverse complement strand
GTTCCGCGCAACCTGCTATAAATGCTACTAAAAAGCTCGTCGCAATCAAATTTGAAATATATTTTTTCATTTTTTACCTTTCAAATTTGAATTAGAGGCTTTTTTGTCTGTTAAAAAACGCATATAAACGCTTGATTCGGGGTAGAGTTTAGCCTCGGTGTCGAAGTGGTTTTTAGCGCTTGCAAAATTACCTTGGTCATAATAAAGCAGACCTAAATGTGCGTGAAATCCCGGCGGGAGTAATTTTCCCGCCGTATAGGCTTTTTGCGCGGTTTGTTC
The DNA here is from genome assembly GCA_900319915.1 of uncultured Campylobacter sp. GTDB lineage: Bacteria > Campylobacterota > Campylobacteria > Campylobacterales > Campylobacteraceae > Campylobacter. The sequence continues at coordinate 25,836 of ONQI01000138.1, read as the reverse complement.
CATAGCGTCGATTTGAGCCTGCACGTCGCTTTCGCGGCCTAGATATTTGTATACAGAATCCGCGTAGCTGCCGTCCCAATAATAAAGATTACTTTGACGCGTGCTTTCACAACCGGTTAGGGCTAACGCCATAACCGCGGCGAGGATAATTAAATTTGAATATTTCATTTCCACGCGCCGTTTTGGAGTCCGCGGATGAGGTTATTGACCGCATCGCGGATAGCTAGGCTAAGGACTTTGCCATTTAGCGTTGAATCATAACCCGCCGTGCCGCCAAAGCCGATGATTTCGCGGTTTGAAAGCGCGTATTCGCCAGCGCCGCTTGCCGAATACACAACTTGCGAAGTGCTCGCGTCTATGACGTTAATATTTACTTTGGCGTAAGCGACTTGGGTTTTACCTTTGCCTAGGATACCAAAAAGTTGTTGGTCGCCCGTGGTTTTGCGCCCAAACTCCGTCACGTCGCCGCTAAGAACGTATTTGGCGCCCTTGAAGTTTGAGGCGTTACCGCTAAGGGCGTTTTCTTGCTTCATCGCGGACATATTGGTGCGATCCAACATCGCAAAACAACCGCTCGCGGTAATGTCGCTAGTAAGGATAGTCTGCGCTTGGTTGCCGAGTCTATCTTCGCCGTCTGAGAAAATGCCGTTATTGTAGGTGGAGTGATTATTAAAGCGACCTATCGACACAGAAGGTTTAGCCACGGGACAAGTCGTAAGCACGGCAATCGGCGTGGGATTTTCGATTACGCGCGAGGATTCTGCGGCGCAACCTGCGAAAGAAATAGTGAGCGCGCTCGCCAAAATACCGCTAATGGTTAGTTTGGAAATTATTTTCATGACAAACCCTTTAAAAATTTGAATAATTGTAACTTTTTGAGGCTTAATTTTCAAATTATCATTTCAAATTTGAATAATTGCGAGGAAATAAATAAAAAAGGCTCGCCGATAGCGAGCCAATAAAGCGAAACAAGAGTTTTTGGGGGTGGTAAGCCCCGAGTAAAGCGTGGTTTTGCCACGCTATATAATCCTATAGATATCCGTAAAGGTTTGCTAGGAAATAACCCACGATACAAGACGAAATTACGCCGATCAAACCAGGGATAATGAAACTGTGGTTGATGACGAATTTACCGATGTGAGTTGTGCCCGAGCGGTCGAATTGGATACCGGCAAGGTCGCTTGGGTATGTAGGCAAGATATAATAGCCATAGCATGCCGGAGCAAACGCTAGGATAAGAGCCGGGCTAACGCCTGCTGTGAGGGCTAGCGGAACGAACGCGGCAAGAGCGGCCGCTTGAGAGTTGACAAACTTAGATACAAGTAGCAACATCGCGGCGTATGTCCAAGGGTGCTCGGTAACGATACCGCCTAGATATTCTTTCATCATAGGAGTGTGCGCGCCAAACATAGTCTCGGCCATCCATGAAATACCATAAACGGCGACAAGCGCAACCATACCGGAGCGGAAAATTTCGTTTGAAGCGATCTTATTCGCAGGAGCCTTAGTAAAGATAAGGATAAGCGCGCCGGCTAGGAGCATGAAGATTTGAATGGTGTTGACCATATCAAGGGTTTTACTACTTTTTTCTGTTTTATTTACAACGATTTTGGCGTTTGTGAATTCTTTTGTACCGCTAGCGTCTGTGAGGGTAACTTTGTCGCCGTCGCGAACGATAGTCGTAACGTTACCTTTTTTATCTTTGATTTGAGCGGTAAGAATTTCCGTGCCGCTAGTTTCTTTTTTGACTTTGTTGTTTGCAAAAGTGATTTCACTATTTTTAGCCGCGTTAGTAAGGCTGATAGTAGCGTCTTTCACAGAAATTTTTTGCAAAATTTCGTCGCCGGCTTTGATTTGAATAGAAGCCGCGTCTTTGCTAGTAGGCCAGCTTGGGCGAAGTTCTTTATTGTAACCCAAAACCGCGACAACCGCGATAGTACCTAGGAAAATCCACATAGCCGCCCAGTATCTGCCGGGGAGCTTTTTGCCAAGAAGCGTCGCGTTTTCATCAGAACCATAGATATAAGCGCGTTGCTCGGGATCTTTGATTTTTGCTTGGAATTCTTCGTCTTTGTCAAGGTCTTTACCGCGGAACCATGAGAAAATACCTATACAAAGTACGCCAAAGTAAGTCGATGGAATCGTGATTTTAAGAAGATCTAGATAACCGTCGAAGTTTGCAAGCTTAGTGTCCGCGCCAAGTAAGAAAGCGGTGAGCGAAACGACGGCGACGGAAACCGGGCTAGCGATGATACCCATTTGCGCAGATACCGTAGTAGCCGCCATCGGACGTTCAGGGCGAATATTATTTTTGATCGCGATGTCATATACGATAGGCAAAAGCGTATAGACGGTGTGTCCGGTACCGCAGAGCACGGTCAAAGTAGCCGAAACGAAAGGCGCTAGGATACTGATATATTTAGGATTTTTGCGCAAAACTTTCTCGGCGATTTGGAGCATAACGTCTAGACCGCCGCTGGCTTGGAGCGTGGCGGAGGCGACGACGACTGCGAGGATGACGAGCATGACGCTAATTGCGGGCTTACCCACATTCATACCAAAGCAGAATACTAGCACGATAAGACCGATGCCGCCTAGCATACCCAAAGCGACGCCGCCCTTTCTCGCACCGTAGAAGAGACAGATAAGGACGATTATCAATTGAATGAGGAATTGATAACCCTCGCTAAGATTTTGAAGGAATTCCATAGGATTCTTCTCCTTTTGTTTAAAATTTGTTTACCGATTATAGCGCAGTGAAATTTATATTTACCTTAAATTTGCATTTTATTGAAATTAATTTTACCGTTTTTTCGTGTTTTGCGTGAAAATTTAATTCAAATTTGAATATTTTGGATATAATGCGCGCCTATTTCAAATTTGAAATAGTAAATGACAATTTAAATTTGAAATATTAAATAGGGTAAACCATTAAATTTAGCCAGCGTAGCCTGGCATATAACTTTAGTTTTGGTCGAGCTTTTTTAAAAGCTCGTCGCAGCGCGGATTTGTTCGCGCGAGGAGTAAAAATTGTTCGGCTCGTTTTTCAAAAGCAAAACTTGGGCGCTGTGGGCTTACGGAGGATTTGCGCTCATCGTCGCTTCGCTTGTGTTTCAAACCCATCTCAACGTCGCCATCAACGACTGGTACAAAGACTTTTACGACCTACTCCAAGATGTCAAAAACCGCGATGTAAGCGAGTTTTGGCGCGGAATTTGGCGTTTTTTGATGATTGCCATGCCTTACGTCGTCATTTATACGCTTACTTCGTTTTTTGCGAGCCACTGGGTGTTTCGCTGGAGAGAGGCGATGACTTTTGCTTATATGGACAAGTGGAGAGCGTGCGAGCGCGATATAGAAGGCTCTAGCCAGCGTTTGCAAGAAGATATTTATCGTTTTGCCAAAATCACCGAAACCATAGGACTCAAAATTCTCAGCGCGTTTATGACGCTGATTGCCTTTATTCCCGTACTTTGGGGGCTTAGCAAGGGCGTGGAAATGCCTTTTATTAGGGATATCCCTGGCTCGCTCGTGTGGATAGCGCTTGGCGTCAGTGTCGGAGGGCTGATTATATCGTGGTTTGTGGGTATCAAACTACCCAAACTCGAATACAATATCCAAAAATCCGAAGCCGCGTTTCGCAAAGAGCTAGTTTATGCAGAAGAGGACAAAATCCGCTATGCTTCCCCCGCGAGCGTTCTTGAGCTTTTTACAGGTGTGAAAGTAAGTTTTTACCGCCTTTTCCTACACTATGGCTACTTCAATATTTGGCTGATTTCATTTTCGCAATTTATGGTTATCGTGCCTTATATGATTATGGGACCGGGGCTTTTTACGGGTGCGATTACGTTGGGTATCCTTATTCAAGTCAGCAACGCCTTTGATCAAGTGCGCTCGAGCTTTAGCGTGTTTATCGACAACTGGACGACAATTACTGAACTAAGAAGCATTTATCGCCGCTTGAAAGAATTCGAAGAAAACATAAAATATTAGGCTTTGGCTTTTCGGCTCTTTTCGCGGAGTTTCGCTCGCGCGTCACTGCGACGGGCGTTTAGCCCGCCTCATTTTCGCTTCGCTCACAACCGCAAAAATATCTCGAAAATCCTTCGCCTAAAAACACTATTATTTCAAATTTGAAATTGTTTTTAAATTTAATAATTCAAATTTAATCTTTTTTTCGCTACAATCGCGGCATCTTTTTGGGCAGATGTCCGAGCGGTTGAAGGAGCACGCCTGGAACGCGTGTAAGGTGCAAGCCTTCGGGGGTTCGAATCCCCCTCTGCCCGCCATTTAAATTTCGTGTCGATTATTCAGCCAAAATTCGCTATAATAATTCAAATTTGAACTAGGGGGCGAATATGCGCAAAAAAGTCAAAAACAACGTTTCTTGGGTCGGCTACGTGGACTGGGAGTTAGACCGCTTCCACGGCGATGATTACAGCATTTTCAACGGTTCTAGCCAAAACGCGTATTTAATCGAGGAAGAAAAAACCGTCCTCATCGACACCGTTTGGACGCCGCACGGCCCGGATTTCGTGGAGAATTTGCAGAGCGAAATCGACCTAAACAAAATAGACTTCATCGTCGCCAATCACGGCGAATGCGACCACAGCGGCGCCCTGCCCGCTCTCATGGATAAAATTCCAAACACGCCGATATATTGCACCGCGGCGGCGGTCAAGAGTATCGAGGGACAATACGGCAAGCGCGGCTGGGATTTTCACACGGTCAAAACGGGCGACGAGATTGAAATCGCTAGCGGCAAAAAACTCGTATTCGTCGAAATGAAAATGCTCCACTGGCCCGATTCTATGGCGACTTTTCTCACGGGCGATAATATTTTGTTTTCCAACGACGCGTTCGGGCAACACTACGCGCTGGGCGAACTTTTCGCCGACAAAGCCGACCAAACCTTGCTTTGGCACGAGGCGAGAAAATATTTTGTCAATATCCTAAATCCTTTTGCGAACGTGCTCGCTAAAAAACTCGCCGACCTCGAAAAAATGGCGCTCCCGATAGAAATCATCGCTCCTTCTCACGGCGCGATTTGGCGCGACGAACCGATGCAAATCGTGCAAAAATACGCGCAGTGGGCGCGAGGAGGCGGCGGCAACCAAGTCGTCGTCGCTTACGAAACGATGTGGGGCGGCACGGAAAAACTTGCTCGCGCCATCGCCGACGAAATCTATCGCCAAAGCCCCGCCACGCGCGTGAAAGTCTACAATATCGCGACTTCGGACAAAAACGAGGTAATGAACGAGATTTTTGCTTCAAAAGCCCTTATAGTAGGCTCTCCGACCGCCAGCAACGACATACTTTCTGGCATGAGCGGCTGGATGGCGTTTTTGCGCTCGCTGGGCTTTAAGGGCAAAAAGGCCGCGGCGTTTGGCTGCTATGGCTGGAGCGGCGAGAGCGTGAAAATTTTGGAAGCCAAACTCGCCGAAGCGGGCTTTGAAGTGGCAAGCCCGGGCATAAAATCGCTGTGGAATCCAAGCGTTGAGGATTTGGCTAAAATCCCCGCTCTCGTGGAAGGTTTGCTCGGGGGTTCAAATTTGAACGAGGACGCGGGCGAGAACGGTGCGACGGGTTCAAATTTGAAAAAATACGTTTGCAAGGTTTGCGGCTACGTTTACGATCCAGCCAAGGGCGACCCGGACTCGGGAATAGCGGCCGGGACGGCGTTTGAGGACTTGCCCGAGGACTGGGGCTGTCCGCTGTGCGGGGTGAAGAAGGATATGTTCGAGCCTTATGAAGAATAATTTGTGGCTTGTCCTTTCGGCTCTTTTGGCGCATTGTTCGCGTTCGCTTCACAAGGGCGGGGCGTTCAGCCCGCCTCATTCGCTCGCGCTTCAAAAACGCCAAAATAGCTCGAAATTACTTCGCCTTCGTCTAAACACGGTTCAAATTTGAAAGGTTTTTATGAGTATCGAGAGCGAAATATTTTCCCGTCGCGTTTTCAAATTTGAAAAACTCGAAAAGGCGGGTTGGAAGAGAGAAAAAGACGGCGATTGGTCGCTTGCGCGGGATTTTTTGGGCGGAAAATTTACCGCGCGACTAAGAATGAGCGCGGAGGGAGTCGTCAGAGGCGAAGTCGTAGACAACGCCTTTGGCGAAGAATATTTGCCGCTTCGCGAAGAGAGCCCGGGCTCTTTTGCCTTAGAAGTGCGAAACGCTTACGAAGCCCTTTTGGAGGACGTCGCCAAAGAGTGCTCTATCCCGCGCCCTTTTGGTAGCGCCCAAGCCAACCGCATTTCAAATTTGATTTTTGAGCGTTTCGGTGCAAGTCCCGATTTCCCGTGGGAGGATTTGAGCGAATACGGCGTGTTCCGCGTGAAAGAAGGCGGCAAATGGTTCGCGCTTATCGGTAACGTCGCGGGAGCGAAACTAGATTCAAATTTGAAGGGTGAAATCTGGATACTCAACCTCAAACTTGACCCCGCGCAAATAACGGAGCTAACGTCGCAAGGGGGCTTTTACCGCGCATATCATATGAACAAAATCCACTGGCTTACCATCGCGCTAAATGAAACCGTCTCGGACGAAACCATAATGGACTTACTCGCCAAAAGTCGCGCTCTCGTCGCCGAAAAGCGCAAAAACTAATTCAAATTTAATTAAAAATTTTAGTTTTTTTGGCTAAAATCACGCGTTAAAATTTAGAAATTCAAGGAAAAACTAGTGGAAAATATACGAAATATCGCGGTCATCGCGCACGTCGACCACGGCAAAACCACTCTTGTGGACCAACTCCTCAAACAATCGGGTACCTTTAACGACCACCAAACCGTGGGCGAGCGCGTTATGGACAGCAACGACATCGAGCGCGAACGCGGTATCACTATTCTTAGCAAAAATACCGCCATTCACTACAAAGACTTCAAAATTAACATCATAGACACCCCGGGCCACGCCGATTTCGGCGGCGAGGTTGAGCGCGTGCTCAAGATGGTAGACGGCGTGCTTTTGCTAGTCGACGCGCAAGAAGGCGTCATGCCTCAAACCAAATTTGTCGTCAAGAAAGCGCTTTCGCTCGGACTTCGTCCTATCGTCGTCATCAACAAAATCGACAAACCCGCCGCAGACCCCGACCGCGTCATCAACGAAATCTTTGACCTCTTTGTCGCGCTTGATGCCAACGAAGACCAACTCGAATTCCCGGTAGTCTACGCCGCGGCCAAAAACGGCTACGCCAAACTAGCTCTCGACGACCCGAACGAAAACATGATTCCGCTATTCGAGACTATTCTCTCTCACGTACCCGCTCCAAGCGGCAAGGACGAAAATCCGCTTCAACTTCAAGTTTTCACGCTTGATTATGACAACTACGTCGGCAAAATCGGTATCGCGCGTATTTTTAACGGAACGATCAAGAAAAACGAAAACGTTATGCTCGCCAAAGCAGACGGCACGAAGACTACGGGTCGTATCAGCAAACTTATCGGCTTCCTAGGACTAGAACGCCAAGAGATTAGCGAAGCTAGCAGCGGCGATATCGTGGCTATCGCAGGATTTGAGAGCCTAGACGTGGGCGATAGCGTGGTAGATCCAAATAATCCTATCCCGCTAGATCCGCTTCACATCGAAGAGCCGACTTTGAGCGTTGTTTTCAGCGTAAACGACGGACCGCTCGCGGGTACCGAAGGCAAATTCGTCACTTCAAACAAAATCGACGAGAGATTAGAAAACGAGATGAAAACCAACATCGCTATGAAATACGAAAACATCGGCGAAGGTAAGTTCAAAGTCAGCGGTCGCGGCGAACTCCAAATCACTGTTTTGGCTGAAAATATGCGCCGCGAGGGATTTGAGTTTTGCCTAGGTCGCCCCGAAGTCATCATCAAAGAAATCGACGGCGTCAAATGCGAACCTTACGAGCTCCTAGTCATCGACGCGCCGGACGATTGCACCGGCACCGTCATCGAGAAACTAGGCAAACGCAAAGCCGAAATGACCTCGATGAACCCGACGGGCGACGGTCAAACGCGCATAGAGTTTGAAATCCCCGCTCGCGGCCTTATCGGATTTCGCTCGCAATTCCTCACCGACACGCGCGGCGAGGGCGTGATGAACCACAGCTTCTTGGAATTCCGCCCTAGCCAAGGCTCCGCGCCTCATCGCAGCAACGGCGCGCTCGTGTCTATGGAAAACGGAGTCGCGCTCGCCTACTCGCTATGGAACCTCCAAGATCGCGGCGTGCTCTTCTCCAAGCCGCAAGATAAAGTCTATATCGGTATGATTATCGGCGAGCACAGCCGTCCAAACGATCTCGACGTAAACCCTATCAAGGGCAAAAACCTCACAAACGTCCGCGCCAGCGGTAGCGACGACGCGATCAAACTCGTGCCGCCTCGCGAACTAAACCTAGAGCGCGCCCTAGAATGGATAGAAGAAGACGAGCTGGTCGAGGTTACGCCTATCAATATACGCGTGAGAAAACGATACCTAGACCCGAATTTGCGTAAAAAAATGGCTCGCGCCAACGGCTGATTATCGGCTTGTCTTTCGAGCGATTTTGGCGGATTGCGCGCGCTCGCTTCACTGCGGCGGGCGTTTAGTCCGCCTCATTCGCTCACGCTTCAAAACCGCCAAACTCATCTCGAAATACTTCGCCTTTTCATTTTACATTCAAATTTGAATTACCCATCATTGCAGGGCTCGCAAAACGAGCCGTGGCAATCTCGTCCTTAAATTACTTCCAAATTTGATTTCAAATTTGAACTTTCATATAATTTTTCTGATTAGACTTGAACTGAAGAAGAAAACGGGGCGCACCCCGCTTTCAAATTTTGAACTATTTAAGTTTGGCGGCTAGTTTCGGATTTTTTTCTCTTATGTAGTAGAAGAAACCGACTTTTCTATCGCCAGAGCCATAAACATGCACTTTGTCAAGATTGACTTTGAATTTTTTGGCTTCGCGGAGGCATTTTATCGAGTTATTATCCGCTATTGTATCGGCTAATTGTCCCGCCCAGTATTCGTCGTCGAAAATGTCGGGATTACTTCTGATAAGTTTGGCAAATTCTGCCGCGTCGTCATTTTCTGCTAAAACGATGATATTTTCATATACAGAATTGCCTTTTTTGTCGCTATCGCTACTGCCGCCAAACATCTCCGAGAAAAAGTTTTTCGTGTCCTTAGCAAATCCGACGCCGTCTTTAATATCGCTCATAATGCTTTTTGCATCGTTCATTGTTTGACGTAATTCCGAACCTGCACCAAACGCGCCCGAAACGCATACTCCTACGACTAATAATGTCATCGCTAGTTGCTTCTTCACAGTAACTCCTTGAAAAGATTTAAATACATTTTGTATAATTCTATACAAATCGTCCTTAAAAATCCTTTATTATTGTATAAATTTTATACAAAGTGGCAAATCTTGGAAGTTTATGAAAAAATTAACGCTCTTATCGTCGCGCGGGGTATGACCAAGAGCGAATTCGCCGCCCGTTTGGTCGCTTTGCGCCCTATTCTGCGCTCCACGGGCGAGACTCCGGGCGCGAGCACGATAATGCACTATCTCAACGGCACGCGCGAACTAAAAATCGAGCTGATACCCTATATCGCCGAGGTTTTGGGCGTGTTCGAACAAGAACTTTTTGACGAGGGGCGCACGCTTGATTATCTCGCGCGTCCGAGTGGCGAAGCTGGTAGAGTGGCAAATATCATCGCGCTATGCAAATACGCGCCTGATAAACTCCTCGCCAAAATCGAAGCCGTGTTAGAAAACAATAAAGAATGCGTGCTGAGAAATATAAAAGAGTTAGATTGATGAAGCGCGGTTCAAATTTGAATATTCAAATTTGAACCAAAAATCGCCTTAGGCGAGTGTTACGCCCTCGCCTTTGACGACCTCGCCAATCACGTAGCCGTCGCTGTTTGAGAGGATAAAGTCCACTTCGGCTTTGTCCGCGACCAAAATCATTCCCACGCCGCAGTTGAACGTCCTATCCATTTCGGCTTGGCTGGTTTCGCTGGCGATGAGTTTGAAAATCTCGGGCGTGCGAATAGCGGCACGTTCGATTTTGGCGCCAAGTCCGCTTGGGAATACGCGCGGTAAGTTTTCCACGATACCGCCGCCCGTGATATGCGCGAGCGCGTGGACGTGGTCTTTGAGCTTCAAGAAATCGTCCACGTAAATGCGAGTCGGCTCTAGCAAAACCTCGCCCAAAGTGCGTCTGTCAAATTCCGCGCCGAGATTTAGACGGAGTTTTTTGACGACCGCGCGCGCTAGCGAAAAGCCGTTTGAGTGAAGTCCAGAGCTTGGCAAAGCGACGAGCACGTCGCCTTCGCGGACGAATTTTGTGCGGTCGATTTCGCTTTTTTCGGCGATACCTACGGCGAAGCCTGCGAGGTCGAAATCTCCCGAGCCGTACATACTAGGCATTTCGGCGGTTTCGCCGCCGATGAGGGCGCAGTGAGCGCGTCTGCAACCCTCGGCTATACCCGCGACCACTTCGCGCGCGGCCTCTACGTCGAGTTTGGCGGTCGCATAGTAGTCGAGGAAAAATAACGGCTTACCAAAGTTGCAAAGAATATCGTTCACGCACATCGCCACAAGGTCCACGCCCACGCCGTCTAGTTTGCCCGCGTCTATCGCGAGTCTGAGCTTGGTACCCACGCCGTCGGTGCCCGCTAGTAAGGTCGGCTCGCGGTAGCCGCTAGGCAACTCGAACGCGCCCGAGAACGAGCCAATCGAGCCTAGGCAACCGGGTGTGAGTGTGGATTTGACTAGCGGTTTTATCGCGTCTACGAAACTGTTTCCCGCGTCGATATCTACGCCCGCTTCTTTGTAACTTATCATTTTTTCGCCTTTTTGGTGATTTTTAGCGCATTTTACTCAAATTTGAATTAAAGTTGGATTATTTCAAATTTGAAAGAAGAGAGATTTCAAATTTGACTTTGGGCGAAGCGATTTTTGAGCTAGTTTCGGGGTTGCGAGCAAAAATCGCGCTAGATAAGGCACTGTCCGTCCATCGACGCGCGCAAATTTTTGCTTCGCTACGCTCGCGACTGCAAGCAGAAGCGAAGCCTATCCAAAAATAGCTAAAAAGCGCGAGCCCTCACTTAAGTTCGGTAAGCTCTTTGACGATGTTTAACAAATCCTCTTGCGAGTCTACTTCTTCGACGTTGACTAGATATTTGCCATTTACGATAAATGCGGGCGTGCCGCTTTTTTTGGCGACGTTAATGGCGTGATAGACGCGTTCAAGCGCTGCTTTTCCTTTGCCTTTGACGAAGGACTCGACGTCGGCTAGATTGACCTTTTTGTCTCGTTTTTCGTTGATGATACTTAGCGCGATTTTGGCAAAATCCTCGTCGCTCGCCCAACGCATACTGTATTTGAAATGCGCCTTAAAATATGAGCCGATGATTTTGTGGGAGTATGATTTGGGCGAGCTAGTGGCGTATCCCTCGGCGTGGTCTAGAGAGGAGGCGTAGACTAGGATTTTGGCGAGAAGTTCGCCGTATTTGCCCATTTCGCGCACTTGCCATTCTTCAAATTTGTAGTTTGGAAGCAGCTCGGAGAGCGTTTGCACTGTATTTGCGCGATATTGGTTGTAACAGTGAATGCACATATAGCTAAATAGCTCGACGACCGTGCCTTTCGCATTCGGGAGCTGCGCGTCCGGGCTAAGTTTGAAATATTCCTTGCCTTCGCTGAGTGCGAAAAGCGAGGTTGCGGCGAGCAAAACCCCGCTCGCGAGGAGATTTTTTATCATTTATTTTCGCCTTTCAAATTTGAAATTACCGCATTTTACCATAATTCAAATTTGAAATCGCTAATTTGGTTCAAATTTGAGCGCTCCGCGTCGCTATTTTGCAAAATATTCACAAAAAGCCTTAAAATCGCGTTTTGTTAAATTTAAGATTTTACTTTCGCTCAACTTTTGCTTCACGCAAAAATTATATAATTCGCTCACATTTGCCAAAAGGAGGTAAATCATGAAAAAGATTCTTAGTTCTATGGTCGCCCTAGCGGTTCTTAGCGGCGCGGCTTACGCGAGCGACGGCGTGGAAAAGTCGGCCGTCGAGGCGAGCGCGAAGATTTTTAATCTCCACAAAGAAGCCGCGAAATCCGACGCGAAAACTCGCGAGATTTGCGATCAAATCTTTAAAGTTCGCGACGAGGCGACAAAAAATCTAACAAGAGAGCAAATAGTCGAGTTCGACAAAGAATTCCGCTATCAAATGCGCCAAAATATGGCTAAATTGCCAAAAGGCGAAGAATGGGAACCGGGACTTTGCAGAGGTTTCTATCGAGGCGCGGGTATGGGTCCAGGAGCTATGCGCGGTAGCTGGCGCGACGGACGCGGCATGGGTCAAGGCATGGGCATGGGTCCCGGTCAATGCGCGGGTCAAGGTCCTTGCAACAGGTAACAAACCCTCTTTAATTCTCCTTTCTCACAAACCCGCCCAAAACGGGCGGGGCTAATTCAAATTTGAATCAAATTTCCATAGACGGCGGCGAAGTTTTGCATGACTTCTCTCGGGCGAAGTTTGGGCGCGACGGTGAGCCACCAGCGCACGGTTTGCGAAAACGCGCTCACCGCGGCGTTTAGCGCGTAGTCTTCTCTCGCGCCCTCCACTCTCGTCATCGCGCCCCCAAAAATCTCCTCCAAATACTCCTCAAAATATCGCGTGAACGCCCTCTCGCCCTCGCTAGAAAGTATGTGCCTGATGGTCTCGCCGTTTGCTTCCACGTGCCAAAGAATGTGTTCTAGCCTGCCTGCAAGCCCATCGCCTAGGGGGAAATCTCCCGCTTCTTTTTTATCCGCACCTTCTAACACGTGCTCTACTATCTGCGTGCAAAGCGCGAAGAGTAGTTCGTCCTTGGTAGCAAAATGCGCGTAAAAGGTGCTGCGCCCGACGTTCGCGCCCTCTATAATCTCGCCGATGGTTATCGCGGCGTAGTTTTTACGGCCTAGCAATTTCGAAAATGCCGAAAATATTGCCGCGCGACTTTTTTGTCGGCGTCTATCCATCATTTTACCTTTCAAATTTGAAACAATTTTTGAAATTTGTTCGATAACGCACAAAGCGGCGTTTTTGTTCTTGGCTCGCTCGCGAATTGTCGCTATAATTACCGAACAAATAGTTTGATAATTATATAAAAAAAGGAGAAATAATGTCAATATCCGCTCATGCGTGCGCGCTAGACGCGCACGAGCATTTTCACGGCCAAGACGGGATAACTTGCGCTTGCGCTCACGAGCATCGCGACGAAGAAAACCCGCGCAAACTCGTAGTCGCGATTTTGCTTTTTGCGCTTGGTTTTGGGCTTTATTATTCTATAAATACGGGTTTCGCCGCTTCTTTAAACGGCGTTTTAAGCGGGATTTTGCCCTCCGCCGCGCTTGCGGCTATCGTTTCTTTTTTGCCTAGCGAAGATTCCGTTTCTAGCGAGTTTGCGCCCTATTTTGTTTTTACTTTTGCAATCCTTGTCGCCGCCTATCTACTAAGCGGGCTTGGGGTATTAAAAATCGCGCTGAAAAACGCTATGCGAGGCGAGTTTTTCGACGAAAATTTCTTAATGAGCGTGGCGACTTTGGGAGCGTTCGCCCTTGGCGCGTATCCCGAGGCCGCGGCGGTGATGATTTTTTACGCTATCGGCGAGAGATTTGAACATAGAGCCGCGGGAATTACCAAAAAATCGCTCGCCGCCCTGCTCGCCGCGCGTCCTGATTGGGCGCGGGTCAGAGAGGGCGAAAAATGGACGCAAAAATCGGCAAAAGAAGTGAAAGTAGGTCAAATTATACTCGTGGGCGCGGGCGAAAAGGTTCCTCTCGACGGCGTTATCGCGAAAGGCGCGAGTGAGTTTGACACCGCCATGCTTACGGGCGAAAGCCGTCCAAAAAGCGCGAACGTGGGCGACGTGGCTTTGTGCGGATTTATCAACCTTTCGGGCGAACTTGAAATCAAAGTAACTAAGCCCTACTCGCAAAGCTCCGCCTCAAAAATTATAGATTTGGTGCAAAACGCCGCTTCTCGCAAAGCCCCTAGCGAAAAATTTATCACTAAATTCGCTCGCGTTTATACGCCTATCGTGGTTTTTGCTTCGCTCGCGCTCGCGGTGTTGCCGCCTGTTTTGGGAGGCGGAGAGTGGGATGAGTGGATACGCCGCGCGCTCGTATTTCTCGTGATTTCTTGCCCTTGCGCTCTCGTGCTTTCCGTGCCGCTAACGTATTTTGCGGGAATAGGAAGAGCGAGCGGGGAGGGCATACTCATCAAAAGCGGAAGCGTCTTGCACGACCTAAGCGCGATAAAAACGGCGGTGTTTGATAAAACGGGCACGCTCACAAAAGGCGAGTTCGCGCTATCTCGCGCCGAGGCGGCGGCGGGATTTGACGTGGGCGAGGTCTTAGCCTTCGCCGCAGCCGCCGAAAAAACGAGTTCGCACCCCGTCGCCAAAGCTCTGGTCGCTAGTTCAAATTTGAAAGCGGAGCTAGGCGAAGCAAGCGAAGTAAAAGAAATCGCGGGACTTGGCGTGAAGGCCGTGGTAAACGGGCGCGAAATCGCCGTGGGAAATGAAAAACTGATGAAGCAAATAGGCGCGGTCCCCGGCGATTTCAAATTTGAAAGCGAGGGCGGCGTGGTCGTTTTCGTAAGTCTTGACGGCGCGCTCTCAGGAGCGTTCGAGTTCGTGGACGCGCTCAAAGATACGAGCGGGGAAACTATCGCGACCTTGCGCGAAAAAGGCATTTTTACCGCCATGCTCACGGGCGATACAAACGCCGCCTCGGTCGCCAAAAAACTAGGGCTAGACGAATACGCGGACGCTTTGATGCCCGCCGATAAACTCGCGCGCTTAGAAGGCTTGATGAGCGGGGGCAAAACCGTTTTCGTTGGAGACGGCATAAACGACGCTCCCGCCATCGCTCGCGCGGACGTGGGGGTCGCTTTTGCCGTGCTAGGAGCGGACGCGGCGGTAGAGGCCGCCGACGTGGCGTTGATGAGCGGCGAACCCGCCAAATTCCTTCGCGCCTATTCTCTTTCTCGCAAAGTAGAAAGCGTCGCGAAGCAAAACGTCGCCATAGCAATCGGGCTTAAACTCGTATTTTTAGGGCTTGGAGCGTTTGGCGTCGCGGGACTGTGGCTTGCCGTGTTTGGCGACGTGGGAGTGATGATTTTAGCGGTGGGAAACGCGCTTAGAGTGTTTAGGATGTGATTTTGTCGGTGGCGATTTTCGGCCGTTTTGCGAAAATTCCGTTGCGCTCTTTTTTGCTCGCAACCACAAAATAGCCTGAAAATTTTGCCGCAAAATGCGTTTCAAATTTGAAACTAATTCAAATTTGAACGATTATAGCGCGATTTTACTTGATTTTAAATTTAAATAGCATTTAAGATTGTTTTAAGCACAATCTCATAATACTTATAAAGGAGAAAATATGAAAATAACTCAAATTAGAAACGCGACTTTGCGCGTGGAATACGGCGGAAAAATATTTATCATAGACCCGTGGCTGGCGGGTAAGGGCGAATGCGGGACGTTCGGCGATTTGCCGCGCGAAATGGGTATAGAGCCTACGCGTCCCGAGATGGCCGATATCCCGTATCCGCTTTGCGATTTGCCAAGGGCGGCGAGCGAAGTTATAGCGGGCGCGGACGCGTATTTGCTTACCCATTTGCACCCGGATCATTTCGACGTGGATTTAGCGAGCGGCACAGGTGGCGCGAAACTAGATAAAAAGACGCTCATAGTCGTGCAAAACGCCGAAGAAAGCGAGTTTATGGCGCGTTCTGGATTTGAGAAAATCGAGATTTTGGAGAGCGAACTTCGCATAGGAGGCGTGAAAATCACTCGCGCGCCCTCGCGCCATGGGACGCAAGAGCCGTGCGGACCGACTATGGGGTTGGTTTTGGAAGCCGAGGGCGAAAAAACGCTCTATATCGCGGGCGATACGGTGTGGTTTGAAGGCGTGGCGGATACGTTGGCGCAGCGAAAGCCCGGCGTCGTCTTGTTAAACGCTTGCGCCGCGGAATTAAAGGGCTTTGGACGGCTTATCATGGACGACGCGGACGTGGCAAAAGTCTACGAAGCCGCGCCAAACGCCGTTATAATCGCGAGCCACCTAGACGTCGTGCCGCACGCGACCATCACGCGAGAGAGTATGCGCGAACGCCTCGCGAAACGCGGGATATTAGATAAGATTCTCATTCCAAACGACGGCGAAACGCTCGAATTTTAGCCAAATCTACGGATTTGGTTTGGCGAACGACGGGCGGTTTGAAGCCCGCCGAAACGAGCGCGGCTTTAATGCGGTTTGTTTGGCGACAAGCGCGACCGAGAGCGCGATTTGATTTTTCAAATTTGAAAGGATGAAATGTGGATTTTCACGAGGTTTTGTATTCGCGCTGGGTTACGAGAGTGGCGCGAAAGTCAATTCCATGCGTTCGCCGCGCGTGGATTTGTCAGAAATCATAGTAGAGCCCAAAGCTCTAGGCAAGAGCTATAAGGCAGGAGTATAAAAGATAATTCAAATTTGAATAAACGTAGGGGGGGCGTTTCAAATTTAAATATTCAAATTTGAAACGCGAGCGCGAATTATTTGAACACCCTAGCGAAAATATTATCCACGTTTTTAGTGTAATAACTATAATCAAAGCACGCTTTTATCTCGTCTTCGCTCATCTTGGCGCGAAGATCCTCGTCGGCAAGGAGGTTTTGGAGGAAGAGGCTATGACCTTTGTCGTCTATTGCCTTTTTGCCCTCTTGCAAATCCGCCCAAACTTTCATCGCGTTGCGTTGAACGATTTTATACGCGTCTTCGCGGCTAATTTCGCGTTTTGGCAGTTCTAGAAGGACGCGTTGGGAAAATACTAGTCCGCCGGTGAGATTGAGGTTTTTCATCATATTTTCAGGATATACTAGCATATTTTCCACGATGCCGGCGAGACGGTTTAGCATAAAATCGGTGGTCACGAAAGCGTCCGGCAAGATAAATCTTTCGACCGAGCTATGGCTGATGTCGCGCTCGTGCCAAAGCGCGACGTCTTCTAGCGCGGGCGTGACGTAAGAGCGTATCACGCGGCATAGACCGGTGACGTTTTCACTAAGGACGGGGTTACGCTTGTGAGGCATCGCGGAGGAGCCTTTTTGACCTTTTGAAAAGAATTCTTCGGCTTCGTAGACTTCGGTGCGTTGGAAATGGCGCACGGCGACGGCGATTTTTTCGCAGCTTGCGGCTAGGATAGCAAGTGCCGAGATGACTTGCGCGTAGCGGTCGCGTTGAATGACTTGATTGCTAGCGGGTGCGGCGGCTAGTCCTAGATGAGCGCAGATTTTTTCTTCGAATTCGAGTGGCGCGTGGGCAAAGTTTCCCATAGCTCCGCTGATTTTGCCCGTGGCGATAGTTTTTCTAGCGTGCTCCAAGAGTTCGCGCGCGCGGCGGATTTCGTCATACCAAATCGCGACCACGAGCCCGAAAGTGATGGGCTCGCCGTGTATACCGTGGCTGCGACCGACCATGAGTGTGTTTTTGTGTTCCATGGCGCGTTTTTTGATTGCCGCGAGCAAGTTATCCACGTCTTCTAGGATTAAATCCATGGAGTCTTTGATTTGGAGCGCGGTGGCGGTGTCTATCGTGTCGCTGCTCGTCATGCCGTAGTGCACAAAGCGGCTCTCGGGACCTAGATTTTTGCTTACGCTCGTGAGGAAGGCTATCACGTCGTGTTTGACGACGCGCTCGATTTCGTCGATTTGCGCTACTTCAAATTTGGCGTTTGCGCAGATTTTTTCGCAGTCGCTATCCGGGATAAATCCCAGCTCGTTCCACGCGCGCACCGCGGCAAGTTCGACTTTGAGCCAAGCGTCGTATTTGGCTTGTTGTGTCCATTTGTCGCTCATTATTTTTCTAGCGTATCTTTCTACCATTTTTCGCCTTTTTAATGAAAGTTTTTGTATAATCGCGATTATATTAAATTCGGGCTGAAAAGTTGGTTAATAATGGGATACGAAAAACGCAAAATCGGCGAGTTCGGCGGGATCAAGGCCTTCGCCGCACTAATGCGTCTAGGGCACGATATGAAGGGAGCGCAGAGACTTTGCGACAAGGGACGGATTTTTGACGGCGGCGGCAGGCAGCTGTCCAAAAACGACGTGGTAAACGGCGAGCTGTGGCTAGTGGATTATGTTTGCGAGCCTCGCGGGCTAGAGCCTATCTACGAGTGCGAGGGATTTGCCGTGTATGACAAGCCAAGCGGGCTTCTCAGTCACCCAAGCGGTCGTCACTCGCCATACAATATGTATGACGAAATCTGGTCGCGTTACGGCCGCGAGGCGTGCGTGGCGCATAGACTGGACGCCGAGACTAGCGGCGTGCTCGTGGTCGCGAGGAACTCCGCCGCCGCCAAATCGCTCAAAACCCTTTTTGAGGGTAGGGCCGTGATGAAAAGCTACCTTGCTTACGCGCGCGGTGAGATTAAGCCTGACGCGCTAGTCAAATTTGAAGCGAAAAATTACGGGGATTTTGCGGCTAAACTCGCTTTTTTAGAGGGTTTTGAGGGTTACGTCATCGACGCGCCGCTTGCTCCTTGCGACGAGCTAGACGGGCTAAAAATCACAATGAAAGTCGCTCCCGAGGGCAAGCGTGCGGTCACGCTAGTGCGGATTTTGCGCTATTTGCCGGAATTTGACGCGACGCTTGTCGAATGCTTCCCACTCACGGGCAGACAGCACCAAATCCGCGTGCATTTGTTTCACGTAGAACACGCCATACTCGGAGAGCCGCTTTACGGACTAAACCGCGCGCAAGCAGAAGCGATTTTGGACGGAGTTTTGAGCCGCGAAGAGCGCGTGAGGCTTACCGGCGCGAGCCGCCTTATGCTCCACGCCCAAGAAATCAAATTTGAACTTGGCGGCGAAAAATACGACATCCGCTCGCGGTTCAAATTTGAATTAGAACCAAATTTAACCTATTAAATCCGCCAAAATAAGCTTCGCGAGCGAGTGTGTGACGATTTTTGGTTTGCTCGTCATCATCGCGTTTGTTTTGCCTGTGAGGGCGGAGCGCTCGGCGCGGCGGATTTGTCCTTCGATTTCTTGCGTGGCGGCTTCTTGCGAACGCTCTTCGTAAAGCTTCTCGATTTCTAACTTTTTCATCATTTTCAGGCGAGCTTTTTTGCGCTCGAGTCTAGTTTTGGCGGCGGATTTTTTCTCGTCGCGGCTCATTATGAGCGCGGTTTTTTCACGCGCGATTCTTCGCTCTCGTTCGTTCAAAATCTCGGCAAAACTTTGGCTTTTTTTCAAATTTGAATTGTCGCCCCTCGCTTTCAAATTTGAAATCTCGCTCGCAAGCGCATTTAAAACCGAGCTTATATCGTTCATTTTGCTTCCCTATTTCGCGGACGCCACGTTCATTTTGGCTTGCGCGGCGAATATTTCAAATTTGAGTTTATTTTGGTTTTGGGCGAAAGTATCGGCCTCGCCCGCTATTTCTACGCCCGCGCTTTGCGCCCATAGCCTGCGATATTTTGCCAAATCCTCCGCTTGCGCTTTTGCCTCGGCTCTACGCTCGGCGTAGGCTTTTCTTTGCGCGGCTCTTTTGGCAAGTTTGGCGCGGTGTTCGGCTTCTACCTCGCGCACTCTCTCGGGGCTATCCTCGCAGCCGCAAACATGCGTAATCGTGCCGTCGTCGTGGACTATCACGCCCCACGAACTAAAAACTAATCCGCGAGAGGCGCAGTCGCGCGACATTTGCGGAATATCGACGTCGTAAATTTTATCGATTACGCCCTCGTAATATGCGGCTTTTTCGGGATTTTGCACCATTTCGGTAAGTATTTTTGGCGAAATCGCCACGCCGCCGTTTAGTCTCGCCGCGACGTTTTGCATGGTGCGCTCGTCTTTTGGGACGCTTTGGACGACGACGAAACCCCATTTGGTACGAAGACGAGCCAAATATGCTTCTTCGCTCTCCGGCGCGTTCGCGACGCTTGAAAGAGCGTTCAAATTTGAATTATCGGCGCTTAGCATGTCACCGAAATTCTGCTCTGCATTCGCGGTTTTGAGTGTGTTTCGCGCTACGTTTATTGCGATGAATTGCACGCCTAAGATATTGACTCGGCTCATCAGAACTCCTTTTTGATGGGTTTTGTCTGTGCTTATGTAATGAAAAGCAAAAGTCGTTCCAATTCAAATTTGAATTAGAGATGATAAAGCAAAGTATTTTGAAATGATTTTGTGCGGCGCGAGCGCTATTCGCTCATTGCTCCCAGTCGCGCGTCCGAGAACGAAAAATCACCCAAAGACAAGCCGCTAAGCTTGCTTAGATCGTTCTTTGAGCTGTCCGCACGCCGCGCTAATGTCGAGCCCCTTGCTTTGGCGAATCGTGCAAGTTACGCCATGCGATTGCAAATACGAGCGGAATTTTTCCACGTCTTCGCTCTCGGGGCGACCGAACGGACTGCCTTCGTGGGGATTAAAGAGTATAAGATTTACTTTGGCTTTGATACCGTCTAACAGCTTTACGAGCGCCTTAGCGTCGGCGAGACGGTCGTTTACGCCCTTTATCGTGAGATACTCAAACATCACGCGCTTGCGCAAATCGATGGGAAAAGCGCGTACCGCCGCCATGACCGCGGCGATATTGTAGGCTTTGTTGACGGGCATGAGTTGCTCGCGAAGTTCGTCGGTGACGGCGTGGAGCGAGATCGCTAACAGCACGCCGAGGTCCATTTCACCGAGCTTTTTGATTTGCGTCGCTAGACCGCTGGTGCTGATAGTTTGGCGGCGCGGAGCGATGGCAAGTCCGTCGTTGTCGCGCAAAATTCCAACGGCTTTGGCGACGTTGGCGAGATTATCTAACGGCTCGCCCATGCCCATATATACGACGTTTACGCGACGTTCGTAGGGTATATTGTTTTCGCGTTTTATCCACAAAATTTGACCGACGATTTCGCCCGGAGTGAGGTTCCGCACAAAGCCGCCTTTGGCTGTGAGACAAAACGCGCAACCCATTTTGCAGCCCACTTGGGAGCTGACGCAAATCGTGTAGCGCGCGTGGCGCACGAGTTTACCGTTTTCGTCCTCGAGGACTTCTTTCATCGGCAGGAGCACGCTTTCAATGGTTTTGCCGTCCTTGAGCGCAAAGAGATATTTGACGCTACCGTCCTTACTAGTTTCGCTGCGCACGCACTCTAAGGGGTCGAGATAGAACTCCTCTGCCAGCTCGTCTCGCAACGCGGCGGGGAGATTGGTCATCTCGGCGAAAGTGCGGGCATTTTTTTTATATAACCATTCGTAGATTTGTTTGGCGCGAAATGCGGGCTTGATTTTTTCGTGCGCCGCAAGTTCGGCTTGGGTGAAATCTAACAGATTTTTCATATAAATTTTCTTTCTTTTAGATAATTTTCGAGGCGGGATTTGGCTATGGCGCGGTGAGCCAGGAAATCCTCGTGGGCGTTTTCGTCACAGTAGTTTGTCGCGCAAAGCACGGCGCGGACGGGGAGCGAATAGGCGGTCGCGACTTCGCGGACGGCAAAAAATTCCATATTTTCAGCCACGAAGCCGAGCGCGGCAAGTTTCGCGCTCGCCGCAGAGTCGGTTGTGATAAAATTCGAGCAATTCACGGGATTTGTTTCACGGGGAACATCGAGCGAAGGAACCGGAGTGTAAGCTAGACCCAAAAGTTGCGAAATTTCGACGTTTGCGGCGAAAGTGGTTTCGAAAACGTCCAATATATTCAAATTTGAATTGGTTTTGGCGCCGTAAATCCCGCAAGTACCTACAAAAACAATTTCACTAGGCATCGTCCCCATTCGCTCCAAAATGCGCGTTAGATTCATCGCGCTATTTATCAGCCCTACTCCGATACTTGTCGCAAATTTGAATTCTTCGCCATTTCCGGCGCATAGAAAAAGTCTGTTGTTCAAATTTGAACTCACAGCCTCACCCCTATTCCGTTTTCGCGCAAATACGCTTTTAAGGCGTTGATTTCGATTTCTCGGTAGTGGAAAATGCTGGCCGCCAAAGCCGCATCCGCGCCGTGACGGAAAGCCTCCAAAATATGCTCCATAGTTCCAGCGCCACCGCTTGCGATGATAGGAATATTCGCGTTTTCGGAAATCTCCTGTGTGATTTTTAAGTCGTAACCGGCTTTGGTGCCGTCGGCGTCCATTGAGGTGAGCAAAATCTCGCCCGCGCCGAGGTTCTCCACACGCTTAGCCCAGGCGAGAGCGTCTAATCCCGTATCTTCGCGTCCGCCCTTGACAAACACATGATAGCCCTTGCCTACGCGTTTGACGTCGATAGCGACGACGACGCATTGCGAGCCAAATTTGATAGCCGCTTGTTCTACCAAAAATGGGTCGCGCACGGCGGCCGAGTTGAGACTGACTTTGTCGCAGCCTACGGCGAGAAGTCGCGAGATGTCGTCAAGTCCGCGTATGCCGCCGCCCACGGTGAGGGGTATGAAAAGCTCTTTTGCCACGCGCTCTACTACGTCTACGATAGTGTCGCGTTCTTCATGGCTGGCGGTGATGTCTAGGAAACATAGCTCGTCGGCGCCCTCTTCGTTATAGCGACGCGCGACTTCGACCGGATCGCCTGCGTCGCGAAGGCCGACGAAGTTCACGCCTTTGACGACGCGACCGCCTTTGACGTCGAGGCAAGGAATGATGCGTTTTGCGAATTTATCCATATTTTTATCTCTTTTTTGCTATGATTTTACAATGATTTTACTTAAAAGAACGAAATGAAACGATTTTCTAATCCGTTTAAAGCTCTAAAAAACCGAAATTTTTTGATTTATTGGGTGGGGCTAAGCGCGTCGCAAACGGGTAGTTGGATGCAAAATATCGCTCAGCCTTGGCTCGCTCTGCTCGTGACAAACGACCCCGCGCTAGTAGGCGTGGTCTCGGCGGCTCAGTTCGCGCCGATATTGCTATTTTCGTTATTTCTAGGTCCGCTCATCGATAAAGCCGACAAAAAACGGATTTTGTTTTTCACTCAGGGTGGACTTTGCGCGGTCTCTCTTGCTTTTGCGTGCGCCGTAATTTTTGATTTTGCCAGTTATCCCGTGATACTCTCGCTAGCGCTGGCGACGGGGATATTTAATAGCCTTGATTCGCCGTGTAGACATTCTTTTATCCATGAGCTTGTGGGGGAGCGCGAGCTCATTCCAAACGCCGTCGCGCTTAATTCCATGTCCATAGCCGTTTCGCGTGTACTAGGTCCCGCGCTTGCCGGGCTCGTGATGGCGGAGTTTGGTATAGCGGAGTGTTTTTTGGCAAACACGTTTTCATTTGTGGCGATTTTCGCAAGTCTAATATTTATTCGCCCTACTCCGCTGCGCCGCGAGCGCGGGGGTGCGGGACTTTTGGATTCTGTGAGCGCGGGACTAGAATATATACGCTCGCGCGAGTTGCTGTTAAGCCCACTTATCGTCCTTCTCATCGCCGCGACTCTTATACCTAACTACTCGGTTACGGTTTCCGCTTTGGTCAAATTTGAATTAAATTTAAGCGAGAGGGATTTTGGCTATCTTATGTCGAGCCTTGGCGTGGGGGCGTTTTTTGGCGCGTTATGGACGGCTTTTCGCTCTCAGGCCAGTTATACGGCGGTTCGCGTCGCGCCTTTTTTGGCGGCGGCGAGCCTAGCGTGCGTAGGTTTGGCGCGGGATTTTTGGAGCGTGGCCGTTTTGCTCGCGCTCACTTCGTTTATCTTTATCACTGCGGTTTCTAGTATAAACTCGCTTTTGCAGCTACGCTCCAGGGGTGATTACCGCGGGCGCGTGATGAGTGTGTTTAGCTTGTTTTTCTTGGGCTCGACGCCCATTGGGGCTAGTTTGGCGGGATTTATTTCCAAGGAATTTGGCGCCGGGCGGTCGTTTATGATTTGTGGCGCGAGCACTGCTATTTTGCTTGCGATTTGGTGGGCGTGGCGTTATTTTAAGTTTAATTCAAATTTGAACCCTAAAAACCGATAAATTTAGTCCGCGCGTCGCTTACAGTGCGAAAGCAAAAATTGATTTAAATCATAATTTAAGTCAATTTTTGCTACAATCGGCGAATGATTAAAGCAAAAAAAAAGTTCGGTCAAAATTTTTTGCGGGACGAAAATATCAAAGACAAAATCATCGAATCGATACCCGACTTTCCGCGCTTGGTGGAAATCGGGCCTGGCTTAGGTGATTTGACGCGAAGACTTGTGCTTTTAGGGCGCGAGTTGGAATGTTTTGAAATCGATAGCGAACTTTGCGAGTTTTTGCGGGGCGAGTTTGCCTCCGAGCTTGCGAGCGGTAGGCTCGCTCTGCGCAACGTCGACGCGCTAGAGGCGTGGGACGAAATAGCTAAGAGCGATTATTTTTTGGTGGCGAATTTGCCGTATTACGTGGCGACCAATATCATTTTGCGCGCGCTCGACGACGAGCGGTGCAAGGGGCTAGTCGTAATGATTCAGCTCGAGGTCGCGCAGAAGTTTTGTGCCAAAGCCGGCGAGCGAGAGTTTAGCTCTCTCGCACTTTTGGCGGCTCTTTACGGGGAGTGCGAGATAGTTTGCGAGGTTCCCGCGAGTTGTTTTGAACCCGCGCCCAAGGTAACTTCGGCGGTCGTCAGACTCGTTAAAAATAAAACCCCAAAGGTCGATTTGGCGGCTTTTAAAGGATTTTTGAGGGTCGCTTTTGCCGCGCCGCGCAAAACTTTGCTAAAAAACTTAACCGCATTCGCTCCAAAGCCTCTCTTAGAACAGGTTTTTTCGGTTTCTGGCATTTCTGTAAACGCTCGTCCGCACGAGGTCTCGCTAGCCTTGTATGAAAAAATATTTAAAGAGGTAACAGATGAGCGAAGAGAATGGACAAAATAATTCAAATTTGGAAAGCGACGCGACCCCGGTAACCGAAAAGGTCAATAAAAAACGTCGCTACCACAATCATAAAAACAATTTAAAAAGAGGTTTGGAAGAAGGCGAAAACGCTAATTCAAATTTGAATAACGAAGGCGCGCAAAGCCCTGAAAACGGTGGCGGGACGGCAGCCAAACCAAGACGCAGAGGCAAACGCGGCGGCCGCAAAAACGCGGAAAAACGCGCTAGCGCGGAAGCGAGCCAAAACGAGGATAATTCAAATTTGAACGCTGAAAATGCCGAAAATAATTCAAATTTGAACAACGAAGGCGCGCAAAGCTCCGAAAACGGCGGCGAGGAAAAGAAGAAAAAACGTCGCCGCAAAGGTACGCAAGTCGTAAAAATTAGCGGTAACGAAGACTGGCAAAAAGATATGCAAGCCGTCATTGAGGCTAACAAAGCCATGCACGATTTGCGCCTGCATCCGCTAAAATATGCAAACTCTAGTGAGCACCGCGTGAAAATTACACCGCTTGGAGGACTTGGCGAAATCGGCGCGAATATGACCGTTTTTGAGACCGACACGGACGCGATTATCGTAGACGTGGGTATGAGCTTCCCCGAAGAAAGCATGCTGGGCGTAGATATCCTCGTGCCGGATTTCGACTATATCCGCAAAATCAAAGACAAAATCCGCGGCATTTTTATCACGCACGCCCACGAAGACCATATCGGCGCGATACCGTATTTCTTCAAGGAATTTCAATACCCGATTTACGCCACGCCACTACCTTTGGGCATGATTAGCAACAAATTTGAAGAACACGGTCTCAAAGCCTATCGCAGCTATTTTCGTCCGGTGGAAAAACGCCAAATTTACGAAGTGGGCGATTTCAGCGTCGAGTTTATCCATATCACGCACTCGATTATCGACGCAAGCGCGCTAGCTATCACGACCAAAGCCGGCACGATTATCCACACCGGGGACTACAAAATCGACCCTACTCCGATAGACGGCTATCCGACCGACCTCCACAGGCTCGCGTATTATGGCG